>JAUJLZ010000099.1 GCA_030447125.1 Acidimicrobiales bacterium | reverse complement strand
AAGGAGAGGTTGACCTCGAGCGGCACTGAGAGCTCGCAGGCCCCGGCCATGGTGGCCACCACCAGCTCGCACATGGCGTCGTGCTCCTCCGGCGGCACTTCCAGGATGACCTCGTCGTGCACCTGGAGCACCAGGCGGCTGCGCACGGCCTCGGCCTCGAGCCGACCGTCAAGGGCGACGAGGGCCACCTTGAAGATGTCGGCGGCCAAGCCCTGGATGCCGGCGTTCATGGCCTGGCGCTCCCCGGCCTGGCGGATGCGGTAGTTCGACGACGACAGCTCGGGGATGGGTCGGCGCCGGCCCATCAGGGTCTCCGTGTAGCCCCGCTGGCGGGCCTCGGCCACGGTGGCCTCCATGTAGGCCCGCACCCGGGGGAAGGCCACGAAGTAGGCGTCGAGGATCTCCTGGGCCTCGGGCACGGGGATGGAGAGGCGCTGGGCCAGGCCGTAGGACTCCATGCCGTAGGCCAGGCCGTAGGACACCATCTTGGCCTTGGCCCGCTGGCCGGGGGTGACCTCGGCGTCGTCCACCCCGAAGACCCGGGCCGCCGTCGTCGTGTGGATGTCGCGCCCGGCCTCGAACGCTTCGACCAGTCCCGGATCTGAGGCCAGGTGGGCGATGACGCGGAGCTCGATCTGGTTGTAGTCGGCCACCAAGAGCTCGCAGCCCGGCGCCGGCACAAAGGCCCGCCGGAACCGCCGGCCCTCCTCGGTGCGCACGGGGATGTTGTGCAGGTTGGGCCGGTCGGAGCTTAGTCGCCCGGTGCGGGCCACGGTCTGGTGGAAGGTGGCGTGGATGCGCCCGTCGTCGGCCACCTCGGCGACGAGGCCCTCACCGTAGGTGGAGCGCAGCTTCTCCACCTCCCGGTAGCGCAGCAGCAGCTCGATGACGGGGTGCTGGTCACGCAGCTTCTCCAGGGAGGAGGCATCGGTGGAGAAGCCGGTCTTGGTGCGCTTGTTGGGGGCGAGGCCGAGCTTGTCGAACAACACGGCCCGGAGCTGCAGGGTGGAGTTGACCAAGAACACCTCGCCAGCGGCCTCGTGGATCTCACCCTCGAGACGGGCGGCTTCGTTGGCCAGCTCCCCGTTCAACCGGCGCAGCTCCTCGACGTCGACGCCCACCCCGGCCGTCTCCATCCGGGCCAGCACCCGGACCAAGGGGCGCTCCACCTCGTCGTAGAGCCGGCTGAGGCCCTGGTCGGACAGGGCCTGGCCCACAGCCGGGGCCAGGCGGGCCACGGCCACGGCCGACCGGGCCGCCTCGGCCGGCAGGGCGTCGCCGGTGCCGTCGAGATCGAGTCGACCCTCGTCCGCCGGTGACGTGGCCAGCTCCAGGCCCAGGCCGACGTAGCGCAGCAGCAGGTCGCCCAGCACGTAGGCCGACTCCGCTGGGTCGAGGAGGTAACCGGCCACCTCGGTGTCGAGGTCGAGGCGGGCGACGTCGACGCCGAGAGGACCCAGTCCCCGCATCAGGGCCTTCGCCCCGTGCGTGACCAGGGGCGGACCATCAGAGCCGAGCAGCCCGGCCAGGGCCTCTCGAGCAGCCCGGCCCTGTTCACCGGCAAGCAACTCGGCGGGGACCCACGCCCCCTCCCCGGGGTCGACCTGGGTGACCAGGGCCAGGCCGGCAAGAGGCGAATGACCCGGGTCGCCGATGAAGCGGGCCACCAGTGCCAGGCGCTCGGGCGCCTCCCGGGCCAGGCGGTCGAACAGCGACACGGCGGCGGCCACCGAGGCGACCTCGCCCACCCCGCACTCCAGGGTGGCCACCTCCTCGGCCGCGGGGAGACCGAGGTCGTTGCCGACCTCGCCCAGGCGCTGGTAGAGGGTGCGGAACTCGAGGAAGTTGAACAGGTCCCGCACCGTCTCGGCGTCAGAGGGCTGGCGGGCCAGGTCATCAGGCTCCACCTGGAGAGGGACGTCGCGCAGCAGCACCATGACCTCGGCGTTGCGGCGGACGTTCTCCTCGTGCTCGGCCAGGTTGGCCCGCAACTTGGGGGTCAGCGTGGCCAGGTTGGCGAAGACGCCGTCGAGGCCCCCGTGGGTGGTGATGAGCTTGGCCGCCGTCTTCTCCCCCACCCCGGGCACACCGGGCAGGTTGTCGGACGGATCACCCCGCAGGGCGGCGTACTCGGGGTACTCGGCGGGCGACACCCCGGTGCGCTCCTTGATCCCGGCCTCGTCGTAGAGGACGTAGTCGGACACCCCTCGGCGGTTGTAGAGGACCTTGACCAGCGGGTCGGCCACCAACTGATAGGTGTCGCGGTCACCGGTGACGATGACGACCTCGTCGCCCGCCTGAGCCGCCTGGGTGGCCAGGGTGGCGATGATGTCGTCGGCCTCGAAGCCGGCGGCGTCGATCATGGGAATGCCCAAGGCCTCGAGCACCTGGCGAACCAGGCCGAGCTGTTGGCGCAGGATGTCGGGCGCCTCCTCCCGCTGAGCCTTGTAGGTGGGCACGCGCTCGTGGCGGAAGGTGGGCTCGGGGCGATCGAAGGCCACGGCGACTCGGTCGGGCTGGTGGTCGCGCAGGAGGTTGATGAGCATCGACGTGAAGCCGAACACGGCGTTGGTGACCTGCCCCGACGCCGTGGCCATGTCGGTGGGCAGGGCGAAAAAGGCCCGGTAGGTCAGCGAGTGCCCATCGAGCAGGAGGAGCTTGGCCACGAAGGCCGATGCTACGACCTGCCACGTTCATGGGAATGGCCGGTGGTGGCCCTGCCCGCCTCCCAGGCCGGCGACCCTGACGGCCGCAACGAGCGAGGATCAGGGTGAGAGCTGGCCGTCGATCACCCGTTGGGCCGTGGTCCGCATGGTGGCCCGGGCGGCCATGGCCTGGCCCTGGATGAAGGCGAAGGCGTCGCGCTCGGACAGGCCGTGGTCGTCGCTGAGCATCCCCTTGGCCCGGTCGACCACCCGGCGCACGTCGAGCTCCTCCTCCAAGCCCCGGATCTCCGCCTCCATCGCCCGCATCTCCTTGAACCGACCCAGCGCCACCTCCACGGCTGGCACCAGCTCGGAGCGCTGGAAGGGCTTGACCAGGTAGGCCAGGGCGCCGGCGTCGCGGGCCCGGTCCACCAGGTCTCGCTGGGAGAAGGCGGTGAGGATCAGCACGGCCGCCCGCCGCTCGCCGGTGATCTCCCGGGCGGCAGAGAGCCCGTCGAGGCCGGGCATCTTGATGTCGAGGATGGCCAGATCGGGTTCGTGTTCCTTGACCAGGGAAACGGCTTCGTCGCCTCGCCCCGTCTCCCCCACGACCTCATAGCCCGCCTCCTCGAGGGTCTCCCGCAGGTCGAGACGGATGATGGCCTCGTCTTCGGCGATGACCACGCGGGCCGCCATGCTCAGCGGACCTCAGCCATCAAGCGGTCGAGCAGCTCGTCCTGGGCGCGCTCGAGCGTCTCGATGCGCCCCACGACGTCACGCCGGTGGCGGGCCATGGCGTCGACGTGGCGTTGGGCCTCCTGGTGCTCCCGCCCGGCGAGGGGCGTCTCGGAGACCAGAGCGCGCAGGCGGGTGTCGTCGGCGTCATCGACCAGGCTGGCCAGTTGCTCGTCGACCACGGCCAACTCCTCACGCAGCTCCTTCAGCCGCCGGGTGGCGGACGACAGCTTGCGCTCCAGCACGGTACGACCCACGGTGGCGAGTGTAGGCCCGACGACCCTCCGGGGCCGGAACACGAGGCACGCCGGGGCACGCCACACTGGGCCGATGCGCCTGGTCTTGCGGCCCATCCTGGTGGGACTGGTGCTCACCATGGTGGTGGCGTGTGGGTCAGACGACGGTCCCAGTCCCGGTGCGCAGGCCCCCAGTCCCGATGAGCAGGCCCAGGACGCCTGCGGTCCGGTCACCCCCGAGCGGCTCGACCCCAGCTCGGCGCTGCACCTGCTCCCCGGTGCCCCCGAGCCCAGCTACCAGTCCGACCCTCCCACCTCGGGCCCCCACCTCAGTGGCCTCCCACCCACGGGGGTGCTGAGCGCAGCGATCGACAGGCCGACCCAGGTGCTGGTCCTCGAAACCGGCGGCGTGCTCATCCAGCACCGCGACCTGACCGAGGAGGAGACCGCCCAGGTGTCGTCGCTGGCCACCGATCAGGTGGTGGTCGCCCCCAACCCGGCGCTGCCGGCACCGGTCGTCGCCACGGCTTGGCTGGCCAAGCAGACCTGCGAGGGCGTCGACCTCGACGCCCTGGAGCAGTTCGTCCAGGACCACGTGGGCCAGGGGCCTGACGACGCCGAGGCCGGCTCCGGCTGACGCCGGGGGAAGGCTGGATACGGTGGCGCAGATGGACCTGGACCCGGGGGCGTGGGGCATCGACACGGGGTACTGGGATGCCACCGGCCACTGGCAACAGCCGGACCGGGCGTCGCTCCGGGCGGTGGCCGAGGCCATGGGCGCCAGCGCCGAGCAACCCCGTCCTCCGGCCATCGGCTCGCCCCTGTGGTGCGTGCGGGCCGGCCAACAACATGGCCTCCAGGGAGTCTGTCGCCTGGTGCTCGAGGATGGGACCGACCTGGGCCCCGTAGAAGCCCTGGCACCTGATCTGCCCCTCGGCTACCACCGGCTCTGCCCGGCCGACGAGGGTCCGACGACCCGTCTGGTGGTCACCCCGGGGCGCTGCCACCTCCCCGCCGACCTGCGCACCTGGGGGTGGGCGGTACAGCTCTACGCCGCCCGCTCCGGCCAGAGCTGGGGCATCGGCGACCTGGCCGACCTCGGGCGGCTGTGCCGGTGGAGCGCAGGCCAGGGTGCCGGTGTGGTTGCGCTCAACCCGCTCCACGCCCCAGGCCCTGCGCTCCCCCAGGCATCCAGCCCCTACTACCCCTCGAGCCGACGCTACCGCAGCCCGCTCTACCTCTGCCTCGACGATGTCCCCGGAGCCCGCCAACTCGGCGAGGACCTGGAGCGACTGGCCACTGCCGGACGGGCCCTCAACGACGAGCGCCACATCGACCGTGACCGGGTGTGGGCCCTCAAGGCCGACGCCCTGGCCCGGTGCTTTGCCGCCTTCCCGTCAGTCGACCCCGCCTTCGACGCCTATCGTCTCGAGCAGGGAGACGCCCTGGTCCAGTTCGCCACCTTCTGTGCCATCGCCGAGGTCCACGGCAACGGGTGGCACGACTGGCCGGTGGAGCTACGCCGCCCGGACAGCGCCGCCGTGGCCGCCTTCGCCCGGGACCGGGCCGATCGGGTCCGCTTCCACGCCTGGCTCCAATGGCTGGTGGACACCCAACTGGCGAGCGCCGCCACCCTCCCCGTGGTGGAGGACCTGGCCGTGGGCTTCGATCCGGGCGGGGCCGACGCCTGGGCCTGGCAGGACCTGCTCGCCCTCGACGTGCGGGTGGGAGCCCCGCCGGACGAATTCAACACCCAGGGCCAGGACTGGGGCCTGCCCCCCTTCATCCCCTGGAAGCTGCGGGCCGCGGGCTACGAGCCGTTCATCCAGACCATCCGCACCTCGCTCCGCCACGCCGGGGGTCTGCGCGTCGACCACGTCATGGGCTTGTTCCGCCTGTTCTGGATCCCGCTCGGCGGGGGCCAGTCCGCCGGCACCTACGTGCGCTACCCGGCGTCGGACCTGCTCGACATCCTCGCCCTCGAGAGCCACCGAGCCGGCGCCTTTGTCGTGGGCGAGGACCTGGGCACGGTCGAGGACGCCGTGCGCCACGAGCTGGCCGAACGCCAGATCCTGTCGTACCGCCTCTTGTGGTTCGAGCCCGATCCCCCTGAGCGCTACCCCCGTCAGGCCCTGGCCGCGGTGACCACCCACGACCTGCCCACCATCGCTGGCGTCTGGACCGGCGCCGACCTGGCCGCCCAGCGCGAGATCGGCCTCGCCCCCAACGAGGACGGACAGGCCGAGCTCCACCGCCGCCTGCGCGAGCGGGCCGGCGTCGACGCCGACGAGGCGGTGCCTGTCGTGACCACCGGTACCTACCGGGCCCTGGCCCGGGCGCCCAGCCGGGTGCTGATGGGCACCCTCGACGACGCCCTTGGCGTAGCGGAACGGCCCAACATGCCGGGAACGACCGATCAGTGGCCCAACTGGTCCCTCGCCCTGCCCGCCCCCCTCGAGGAGATCGAGGCCCACCCGACGGTGGCCGCCGTGGCCGAGGCGCTCAACGAGGGCAGGTAGCGTCGGGCAGGTGCTCCTCGAGCCGCTGGTCTTGTGGCTGGCCCGCACCAACGCCTGGATCGTCGCTCCCGGCGGCCCCGGAGGTGAGTGCATCCTCGTCGACGTTCCGCCCGAACCTCAGCCCCTGCTGGCCCGCCTGGCCGAGCTGGAGCTGCGGCCGGTGGCCGTGCTGGCCACCCACGGCCACGTCGACCATGTCGGGGGGATCGCCACCGTCAGCGCCGCCGACCCGGTGCTGGCGGTGCACATCCATCACGACGACCGCCACCTGTTGGTGGATCCTCGAGGTGCGGGGGGCCAGCTGGCCCAACTCCTCGGCGACCACCTCGACCTCACCCCACCTGAGCTGATCTACGGACTCGACGACGGCCAGCGGGTCTCGGGTGCGGGCATGACCTTCACGGTGCTCCACACACCCGGCCACACTCGAGGCTCGGTCTGCCTGCGCCTGGAGGTGAAGGGCGAGGTGGCGGTCCTGTTCAGTGGCGACCACCTCTTTGCCGGCTCCATCGGTCGCACCGATCTGCCCGGCGGCGACGCCGAGGCGCTCCTCGCTTCCATGGTCGACAAGATCCTCCCCCTCGACGACGACCTCGCCGTCCTGCCCGGCCACGGTCCGACGACCACCATCGGACGGGAACGGGCCACCAACCCCTTCCTGGTCGGACTCAGACCGGGCCGGGCGGTTCCCCTGAGAGGGCCGAGATGAGCGAGCGCCTCGGGGTTCCCGTCACC
>JAUJLZ010000098.1:2373-6872 GCA_030447125.1 Acidimicrobiales bacterium | reverse complement strand
CTCGCCACTTTGTCGGCGCATTCACCATCAATTTGGGATCCCTACAGGAGCCGGTGTAGGTTCCGCACGAAGTTGGCGAGCTGTGCCGCCCGAACATGGCGAGCGGAGCAGCTCCGGTGCGCCGGAGGTCCGGGCTACTTGGCGAATTCCTAGGTCTGCGAATGGGCGGCGTGTTCCGCGGCTTGTTCTGCCAGTCCCAGCCCAAGGGGGGTGAGTCGATGTCTGGACCGCGGGCTGTCTCGCGACATGAGCGCTCCTCGGCAGGCGGATTCGAGGCCTCGGAGGCTCCGGTCCAGCGTGTAGACGTCCGTGCCAAGAGCGGCGGCGGCTTCGACGAGGCTGGGGGAGCGAGCGGCCACCTCGAACCGCCGGAGCCGGTCGGCGCCCCAGAAGCTGCTGAGCGCCGACGTGAGCGGTTCGGGCAGTTGGGCCGGTGCCTCGGGGTTCGTCCCTAGGTGCTGGTCGGCCTGTTCGAGGAGTCGCTCGCCGAGCAGGGAGAGCCGCTGCGCGTCATGGCGGCGGGTGGAGCGCTCGATGAGCGTGCCTGCGCATGCCTGCTCGAGCTGGACGAGTTGGCTCAGGAGCACCGGTGTGGTGGTCGAGAGCCGGGCAGCGCCCTCGTTGATGGACCGGGCGCGGGCATAGACCTGGAACCGTTCGACGCGCTGGCGGCCGGCTTGGCCGAGCACGGCGCCGGCGAGGGGGAGTGGCCAGCCGCTGGGGGCGGAGATGCTGGCTGCGTGGCTGGCTCCTCCTCTGGGCCGCAGCGGGATCTGGTGTTGGCGGGCGATGCGGCCGAGGTTGCTCGGGCTCATGCCGAGCTCGGCCGCGATGTCGGGGAGGGTTCGATGCTCCTCGAGGTATTGGGAGCGGAGCCACCCTTCGTCGACCTTGACTCGAACCCGACCCGGTGGTGGGGACGGAATGCCGTCGCGTTGGAGAGCGCTCCTGAGGGCGTGCTTGCTGACGCTGGTCCCGGCCCTGATGGAGCGGAGGCTTCGGCGGTCGTCGACGACGAGCTGACGGAGTCGTTCGGGAGTGAGTTCGGCGGGAAAGTTGTTTCGCATCGTCGACCGCCGGCCGGTCGATCGCAGCCGGAGGTGGGGCGGGTGTTGACGGATGACGAGGCGGACGTGCGGGAGGGTGACGCCCAGCCGATCGGCGACCTCGCTGGGAGGCAGCCGCTGGCGTAGAAGCGCTTCGACCTGCTCGGCGGTGATGCAGCCGGGGTCGCGTCCCGGCAGGCCGGCGACGGTGACCCATTCGGTGGGCGGGGACCAAGAGGTCGGCTCGTCTGCGCAGCCTGTGGCGTTGAGCAGCCGGCGGGCGTGAGCGTCGAGCAGCTCTGCTGCGAGTGGGGACATGACGAGGGGGAAGCGGTGATAGGTGGCGATGTGCTCTGGCTCGCTGGGCCGAATGGAGTCGGGTGCGTGCTCGAGCAGCCCGGCGGTCACGGTTTCCCAGGTCCACAGCCGAGCGCAGCGCAGCTTGCGCGCCCCGCCGGTCGCCATCCCGGCTTGGGCGCAGATCCGATCCCAGTCGGCCGCATCCATGAGCGTGGCCGTCGCCGCGAGCTGACGGCGCCGTTGGTAGTCGATGGGGCTGCCGTGGGCGAGCAGCCCGTCGCTGAGCTGGGTGAGGGCTCGCAGGATCGTGTCGCCGTGCTCGGTCGCAACCAGCTTGCCCAACACCGTGGCGCTGGCACGCGAGAGGGTGGCATCCGAGGTCCAGTTGGAGAGGACGGCGGCGAACGACCGCTTTGCTCCCGGGAGCAGGAGGGACGCCGCTGCAACCTTGCTGAAGGTGATCGGGTTGTAGTCCCCTGGGAGTTGGAGCCGGACGACCCATTCGGGCCAGAGCGCGGTCGGTACGCAGCCGTCCTGGAGTCGTCGCCGGTGATGGTCGGCCGGGCGCCGGTGGTCGTGGTCCGCCACCGGAGTCGGTCCGTGGGCCGCAGGTGACTGTCTCGGGTGGCCAGGACCCGTCCAGCGAGGGTGGTGCTGGCGGTCCGCCACGATCGGGGCAGGGGCTGGGGCCGCCCGCGCATGTCGGCAAGGGCGAGGTCGCGCAACCTGTCCTGGTTTGCGCTCCTGAGCGTCTCGGTGGCCCGGTCCACTGCCAGGGTCGCGGTGGCGCACAGCCCTTGGCCGGTGGTCGAGCCGGGCGTCAGGTCGCGTTGGCCGGCGACGGTGAGGACGTCGGCCAGGTCCTCCATGAGCGCCGCCATCGAGGCGTCGCGGGTGGAGGGAATCAGGAGCGGGTCGAGCCGTTCCTGGAAGTCGAGCAGCCGCCACAGTCCGGTCGGCTCAGCGGTCGTGCTGCGAAGATCGTCCCCGCACCGATGATCCCCCCGCCCGCTGGCGGCGGGTGTCGGCACGTCGCACGTCATGGTCTGGGCGGTGTCGATGTCCTGGAGCAGGGCCTCCTGGCGTTGGCGGCCGTCGCAGCGGGCACAGCGCGAGCACAACAGCGTGGCGTGGGTCGGGCAGGCGAGCTGCCAGGGGAGGCGCCAGCGCGTCTGCCATCTGCCGCCGGTGTCGGCCAGGCAGGCGGGGCAGAACCGGCTCCAGCGCAACGGCAAAACCATCCACGTGAGCCGGCTTGACGCGAACCGGGCCCGGACCACGTCGCGGTAGCGGACCAACGGCCGCCACATGGCCTCGACCTGCTTGTCGCTGAGACCGGCGGCCGCGGTCAGGCCAACCAGGGCACCGACACCCTTGCCGAGGGCGACGTCGGCGGCCGGCTGGCGCCAGAACGCCCTCCCGGGGCCGAGACCGGCGGCGAGATCGAGGATCGGGGTGTCGAGGCGGGCCGCATAGGCGGCGACCCAACTGTCGAGCGGCTCGCCCGGCTCGGGCGGAAGGCGGATCGGCAGGACCCGGGCCGTGGCTGCGCTCACGCGGCGCCGGGTCTGGGCTCGGCGCCGGCCGAGAGCAGGCCGTGGTCGCGCGCCGCTTGCAACTCCCTGCGGGCCGCCTCGGCGGCTTCGTCGTTGCGGATGCCGTCGAGCAGGTCCTTGCTGAGCCGCTCCTGGCCGCTGGTGATGGCCCGCCGGCAGCCACGGGTGATGAAGGTCATGAGCGACGCGAAGTGGCCGGTGGAGCGGATGTAGAGGTAGTCGGCCAGATCGCGGGCCAGTTCGCCCGGTCGGGCGTCGGCCAGGACCAGGTCGCGCTCGATGGCCAGCAGCAGCCGGCGCCAGTCACGGCGCCCCTCCTCTGTTCCGATCTCGAACGGGCTGAGCGTGAGGCGGGTCCAGCGCCGGGCGGTCTGGGCGAATTGCCGGTCGCCGGCGGTCAGGCCCTCGTTGAGGAGATGGCGCTGGCGCAGGCCGACCCCGACGAAGACGAAAGTGACGGGGAACTGGTTGGACAGCCACTTGAAGTGGTTGGCCACCTCCCGCCCGTCCCGGCGGTTCATGTCCAGGAAGTGGACGTCGTCGACCACGATGAGGCGGGTCTTGCACGACGACACGCAGTCGGCGGCCCGGTTGGCCAGCTGCGTGGCGTTGCCCCGCTCGGCGCCGGGGTGGCCGTAGAAGCGGCACAGCATCGAGTTGAGGCTGCGCATCGAGGTGTTCGAGGTCAGCCCGATGTAGGCCACCGGGACCCGCTGGTTGCCCTCGGCGGTGGACGGCCCGTAGAGCGCGACGTGCCGGCGGTGGAACCCGGCCGCGAACATGACGGCCAGGGTGGTCTTGCCCAGGCCGGGGTAGGCGTCGAGCAGCGCCGAGCTCTTGACCTTGTCGCCGTCCTGGCGATTGGACTCGATGATCTCGTCGAGGTCGGCGATGACGGTGTCCATCTGCGGCGTCAGGACCGGGCCGAGGTTGGCGTGCCAGACGCTGCGCTCCTCTTCATAGCGGAGGCGGTCGGCGGCGCCGAGGCGGGCTATCGCTGCCTTGGTGAGCGTGGCGGGCCGGGGCCGGGCCGGGGCCTCGACCCGGGCGAACCAGCCCTCCTTCAGCGACAGGGTGTAGTCCTGTTCCAGGCTCTCGAGGAAGCTCACCTGATCACCGGGAACGCGTCGTCGTAGTAGTGCTCGGCGTCAGCATCGACGTCGGCATCGATCTCCTCGGGGTCGTCGTCGTCGCCGGCGACGGGGCCCGAGGCGCTCAGCGGTGGGTCGTCACCGAACAGGGCCCGCACGCTGGCCAGGCCCTTGACGGGGTCGGGCTCTTCGCTGGGCACGGCGCCGAGGCGGGCGGCGCGCTGCTGGGAGAGGCGCAACGCCATCCGCCGCTCGGTCGGGTTGGCGGTCAGGCCGGCGTCCCAGCGCTCCAGCAGCTCGGCCAGCACCCGGCGGTCGTCGGCGAAGCGGTCGGTCTGGACAGCGAGGCGGCGGGCGTAGGCCAGGGCCTCGGCGCTGAAGGGCAGCGCGATCTGGGCCGCGTGCTCCCACACCAGGGTGTGCCACTGGCCGTCGTCCGGGTCCTGGAAGAACACCTTGGTGATGTCGTCGGGGTCGTAGCGGATCGGCCACTTCCCCGGGTTGGC
>JAUJLZ010000098.1:0-2273 GCA_030447125.1 Acidimicrobiales bacterium | reverse complement strand
GCCACCCATTCCCTGATGACCTGCTCGAGCTCGGGCAGGAAGTAGAACGCCTTGTCCTCGACGGCGTCGCCGCGGCTGTGGACGTCGGGGCCCTTGTAGCCGGGCAGCGCCTCGAGCAGCCCCTCGCCGAGTGTGCGGAAGAACCGCTCGACGGCGGCCTTGTCCGTCGGGGTGTAGGGCCGTGCCGGCTGGACGGAGATCCCCAAGCGGGCGCACACGCTCATCAGATGGTTGGACAGGTAGATCCGCCCGTGGTCGATCACGACCGACTCGGCGTCGACGCCGGGGAGGCCGGCACCCTCGACCCGGTCGGCGTCCGCCAGCACCACGGTCGGCACCCCCTGGTAGGGGAGGATCCCCGTGCCCGTCGAGCCGCCACTGTCGGGCGTGATGGCCTCATAGAGCACCAGCGCAGCGTCGACCGCCTTGGTCGACACCGGCGACAGCCGGAGGCCGGCGATGCAGCGGGTGCAGAGGTCCAGGGCGATCGTCAGCTCGACCGACACCCAGCGCAGGGTCAGGGGCTCCATGGCGAAGACGTCCAAGGGCGTGGTGTCCAACAGCAGGTACTCGCCCGGCCGGGTCGCCCGCAGCCGGCCATAGGTGCCGGGCGGGCGCCGGGCGATCGAGCGCTTCTGCTTGGTGGCGCCGCCGAAGGCGTTGGTGCCACGGGTCAGCTCCGCCAGCGCCTCATAGGCCCGCGTGCGGCGAGGGACGGGGACGCCGCCGGCGCCGTGGGCCTGGTCGAGGCGGGCCGCAACCCGCTCCAGGAGGATCTTGCGGGTCGGGCGGCTGGCGTCGACGTGCTCGTCGAGTACCGCCCGGCAGGTGTCGACCCAGCGCTGGTCCAAGCCCCGAAGCGGATCGGCTTCACGGAAGTGGCGACCGTCGAGCAGACCGGCGGGCCCGTCGGCCTGGAAGGCGGCCAGCCAACGCTGCACCGTGCGCACCCCCACACCCAGCTCGTCCGCCTTGGCCCGTTGGCGGTCTGACAGGGCCAGCTGGGGCCGGAATGCGGCCCGGGGTTCGCCGGCGGCAGCCAGGTCGGCCGAACCGGAGCGGTAGCCGGTCAACACCTCGCGCAGGTTGGCCACCCGCTCGGCGATCTCCTCGTTCTCGCCGTCGGTCAGGTTGGCGAACAGCTCTCCGACCCCGTCAGGGGCCGTCTCCACGTCTGGGCCGGCCCCCACGACCGTCGAGGGGTCGGCGAGGACCTGGCGGGCGTCGGCCACCCACGCCCGGCCCCGGGGGGAACGGAACGTCACCAACGAGCCCTCGATGGCGGTCACGGTGTGGACCTCGCCGCGGTGGCGGATCCGGGTCCGACGGCCATGGTGGTCGTCCACGTCATGCGGCACGCTCCAATGCGCAGTGGTCGGACAGGACGGTGCTCAGGTCGGTCCGCAACCGGCCCGACCACAGCAGGTGCAGCAGCGCCGGTCGCACCACTTCCGCCGGCCCGATCCCATGGCAGCGGCGCTCGAGCTCACCAATCGTGTCGCCGTAGTCGGCCATCGCCATCACGGCGTCGAGGAGCTGGGCGTCGAAGCGGTCACGGCGCCGGTAGCCCGCCAGAAACCGGACGTTGCCCAACAGGACCTCCGGGGCGCCGGTCCACACCTCGTGCTGCCACCCTCGAGCGCCGAACACACGACCGGCCCACGCGAATGTGCCCGCCACCTTGGGATCGCCGATGCGATCCTGTGGCTTCACGTTCACGATCGTGATCGCCCCGGCGCGGTCGATGAGCGCGATGTCCGGCACGTGGCGCCGGGGTTGCCCGGCGACCACCGCCTCCACCAGGAACGGCTGGGCCACGATCCAGCAGACCTGGGGTGCGAAATCGGCCAGCAGCATCCGGGCCAGTTCCAGGCGGCTCTCGTAGGCCACGTGTCCCCCGGTCGTGGCCGACCAGTACAGGCCCGAGTAGTGCGCCTGGCCCCGATGCCAGCGAAACTGGCGCCACGGTGCCACCTCACCGCTGCGCAGGCTCTCCAAGGCTCCGACTGGTGTCAGCTCGGACTCGATGCCGGTCAAGGACCGCCAGGTGATCCTGGCTGAAGCCGGACTGCGGAGGTCCATGCCATCGGAGGCGATGCCAGCTGACCGTACCTAGCGCCGCGCCGCCGTTGGTGGATACCTCAAGGCCGGCAGGGACCCACCTCGCCCCGCTCGACGGCGCCGCGCGTTCTGGGAACCCGGCAGGTGCCCGATGCACCGAGCAGATCGCCGACTCGGTTGCACGGCCGGCCTGAGGAAGGCGGGTGGTGTCG
>JAUJLZ010000010.1 GCA_030447125.1 Acidimicrobiales bacterium | reverse complement strand
CGGCGCTTAGCGAGCGCAAAGCGGGGCGATCGTTCCTGGCTCAGTCGCTGCTGGAGCTGAGGTGACGACCAAGGAACCGACGCCGGCGGATCTGCTCGCTGTCGCCCGCCGCCTATTGGCCCGGACGGGGAGCGGCGGCGACCTTGCCGCCGGCGTGTGGCCCCGAGGGGCGGCGGTGCTCGCCCGCCAGGCGCTCGAGCTGACGCTGGCCTCGCTGTGGCGGCAAAGAGGCCTCGACCTGGAGCGAGCGTCGGCCCGGGCCCAGCTCTTGTGCCTGGAGGAGTACCTCGCCGATCGCCAAGTCGCCGCCGACGCCCACTTCGCCTGGTGGGCGCTCAGCCGGGCCTGCCATCACCATCCCTACGAGCTGGCGCCCACTGTAGCCGAGATCGAAGGGTGGTTGGGCAACGTGGAGCGGCTGGAGGGGGCGATCGAAGGTAGTGATGTCGCCGCCGCGGCGGCCTCCCCTGACCACGGGGACGTCAGTCGCTAGGGACGTGTTGGGGAAGCCGCCAGCCGCTCCTTGTTCTCCTCCAGCCATGCAGCCGCCCTGTGGCAGGCTTCGAGGGCGTCCACGATGTCCTTCTCTCGCGCTGAGCCGGGCTCCGGAGGTCCATCGAAGGGGTACACCTTTGCGCACTCGTAGCGGAGCACCAGGTTCGGTGTCTTGGCCATGTCCTGCGTTTGCTCGAACCCCTCGGGGCTCCCGAGCTCTTGGAGGAGCTCTTCTAGCTCCTCGGCGTTGCCCTCGAAGCCTTGGTCTTTCACGTAGAGGTCCACTCCGGCACGTGGCTTCCGCGACCAGCCGGAAGCCTTGTAGCCGAGACCTCGAGGCACCTCGAACCACAGCCAGCCACTGCCCGTGGTGTGGCACGAGCGTGGGTTCGGGATCGCCAGTGAGTCACGGTGGTGGAGCCACTCGACGCAGAATTGCGTGAACTTGACCGTAGGCAAGTCGTCCGGAGGCGCGGGCGGGCGGGTGATGAGGCCGCTCAAAAGCCGTACCCGCCATTGCCGTCTCCGCTCGCTCGTGGCGTCCGAGGCCTCGTGGGCGTCAGGGGATTCGAGTCGTTCGATGATCTGCTCGATCGTGATGTAGCCGTGGAACTTCTTTGCCTGCTCGAGCTGGCCCGCGATGTAGCTGCGAGGCGCAACGAACACGGCTACGCCGGCACGCGCTTCGGCTCGCTTCGCGCAACGCTCCGGTTGACGGGGCTGGAAGGGGGCCCAGACCTTGTCCTCGACGATCACGGGCAGCGAGTAGTTGTCGTTCCATGTAAACGTCACGGCGATGTCGGTCTCGCCGTAGGCGTCCGGCGGAATGGGCGGCAGGTCCTCCATGACGTTCAACCGCACCTCGGTGTGGTCAGGCGGACGACCGGGGAGTGGCGGGTAATTGGTTGGGACTCCTCGGGCCGGTTGCTTCAGGGCCTTTCGCAGGAACCAGAGGGCGAACTCATGGTCGGTCGCCAGCTCCTCGGCCAGCAGCAGGTCGAGGCGTGACTCCCGTCCGCTGCGCCCTCCAATCTCGTTGGCACGACCTTTAATGTCTTGGACCACGACTGCCGTGGCGTCGGGAGCGCCTGGTGTTCCGCCATCAGGGGAGGTCATCGAGTCACCACGATTGCACTCAGCCCGGCCGCGTAGGTGATGAGCTTGCCCAAGTGGTCATGGTCGGTCGCCCTCGAGGAAGCTCTCCACGATCACCCGTTGACCGGAGTCGTGTCGACCAACGCGACGTCGGCGAAGAATGGCCCACCGCTACCTCGTGCCACCCAGCACCCAGCTCCATCCCGATTGCCTCGAAGGGACGGTCGGGATTGGCCGCCAACCATGGAGCGAAGACGCTTGCCTCGTCCATCCAGACGTGTCGCAGCGGCACCTCGACGAGGCGTTCGACTTGCACGGTTACATCCAGGCCTTCTTCGAACCAGATCACCGGGCATCGTCCGTCTCCTAAGCCCGGATGACCGCGTAGCACCATCGGCCCCCTCCACAAGGAGACGGCGAGCACTTCACGCTAGGGCTTTTCCAGGATGTAGTCCGGCCGTGCCTGGAAGAAGTGCAACGTCAACGCGCCCCTGGGGTGAGTGCTGGCGGCCAGGCGCGGGCTCGTGACCGCTCCGTGTGACCGATGGCCTGCTCGGTTGGGGGCATACTCGTCCGATCGGGAAGGGATCCTCACGGCGTGCTGCACCTGCACCGAGCTGAGCGGGCCGACGTACTCGTCGAGGCGCTCGGGGCCCTGCTGGCCGAGCCGCTGGACGACCCGCTGGAGGCGGAGGTCGTCGCCGTTCCGACCCGGGGCGTCGAGCGCTGGCTCACCCAGCGGCTGTCGGGCCGGCTGGGAGCCACGCCGGGGCGAGCCGACGGCGTGTGCGCCAACGTCGAGTTCCCCTTCCCGGGGCGCCTGATCGGCGGCGCAATGGCGGCGGCGACCGGCGTAGACCGGGACAACGACCCGTGGCTGCCTGAGCGGTCGGTGTGGCCGCTGCTCGAGGTGGTCGACGCCTGGCTGGGCGAGCCGTGGCTGGCACCACTGGCTGCCCACCTGGGCGCGACGGCGGCAGCAGGGGACCAGGAGGTTGCCGGCCGGCGGGCCCGGCGGTTCACCAGCGTGCGCCACATCGCTGACCTCTACGACCGCTACGGCGTGCACCGCCCGGCCATGCTCCGGCGCTGGGCCGCCGGCGACGACACCGACGGCGGGGGCCGGCCCCTGCGGGATGACGCCGCCTGGCAGGCCCGCCTCTGGCGACACTTGCGGGACCGCATCGACCGACCCAGCCCGGCGGAGCGGCTCGACGAGGCCTGCGCCCTCCTGGCCAAGGAGGGGTCGCCTTGCGACTTGCCCCGGCGGCTGTCGTTGTTCGGCCTCACCCGCCTGCCGGCCAGCTACCTCCAGGTGCTCCACGCCCTAGCGGTGGAGCGCGACGTGCACCTGTTCCTGCTCCACCCCTCGCCGACCCTGTGGCAGCGCGTCGCCGAGACGGCACCTCGCCCCCTCGGTATCGTCCGGCGCAGCGACGACCCCACCGCCGACGTCGCCCACAACCGGCTGCTTGGGTCGTGGGGCCGGGACGCCCGGGAGATGCAGTTGGTACTCACCGCCGGCGCCGGCCCGCAGGCCGACCACCACCGCCCGCTCGAGGCGCCGGCAGCCACCCTCCTCGAGCGAATCCAGGCGGACGTGCGGGCGGACCGCTCGCCGCCGGGGCCGCCGCTGCCAGGCCAGGCCGACACCCGTCCGATGCTCGACGCCGCCGACCGCAGCGTGCAGGTCCACTCGTGCCACGGCCAGGCCCGCCAGGTCGAGGTGCTACGCGACGCCATCCTCCACCTGCTGGCCGAGAACGAGACCCTCGAGCCTCGCGACGTCATCGTCATGTGCCCCGACATCGAGACCTTCGCCCCGCTCATCCACGCCGACCTGCGGGTGCGCCTCGCCGACCGCTCCCTGCGCCAGACCAACCCGCTGCTCGGCGTGGTCTCGGAGCTGTTGACCCTGGCCGACGCCCGGCTGACCGCCTCCCAGGTGCTCGACCTGGTCAGCCGTGACCCCGTGCGCCGGCGGTTCCGGCTGGACGACGACGACCTGGCCCGCACGCAGGAGTGGGTGGCCGCCACCGGCGTGCGCTGGGGCCTCGATGCCGCGCACCGGGCCCCATTCAAGCTCGATCGCCTCGACGCCAACACCTGGCGATCAGGCCTCGACCGGGTCCTGCTCGGCGTGGCCATGGCCGACGAGGGTCAGCGGCTGGTCGGCGGCATCGTACCCCTCGACGACGTCGACAGCAGCGCCATCGACCTGGCGGGCCGTCTGGCCGAGCTGCTCGACCGACTGCACGCTGCCCTGGACAGCCTGCGCGACCCCCAGCCGGCGCCGGACTGGACCGCGGCCATCGCCGCCGCCGCCGACGCCCTCACCGCCACCTCCGAGGCTGATTCGTGGCAACGGGCCCAGCTCGGGCGCCTACTCGACGAGGTGGTCGAGGAAGCGACCTTCGACGGTGCCACCAGCTCGGCCGAGCTGGCCCTGCCCGAGGTCAGGGCCCTGCTGGCCGACCGCCTAAGGGGCCGGCCCACCCGGGCCAACTTCCGCACCGGCCACCTCACCATCTGCACGCTCGTGCCCATGCGCTCGGTGCCGCACCGGGTGGTCTGCCTCCTCGGCCTCGACGACGGTGTCTTCCCCCGCAAGACGGCCCGCGACGGCGACGACCTGATCCTCGATGATCCCTACGTGGGCGACCGCGACGCCCGTAGCGAGGACCGCCAGCTTCTGCTCGACGCCGTACTGGCCGCCACGGAGCGGCTGGTGGTCACCTACGCCGGGCGGGACGAGCGCACCAACGTCGAGCGGCCGCCGGCGGTGCCGGTCGGCGAGCTGCTCGACGTGGTCGACCGCACTGTGCGCATCGAGGCCGGGCCTGGGGGCCGGGAGCGACCGGCTAGCCAGCAGGTGGTGGTGAGCCACCCGCTGCAGCCGTTCGACGCCCGCAACTTCACCGCCGGCACGCTGGTTCCCGACCGGCCCTGGAGCTTCGATGCCGTGGCCCTCGACGGCGCCCGGGCCCTCGCCGGGCCCCGCCCCCACCCGCCGGCGTTCCTATCCGGCCGGCTCGCGCCGGTCGCCGGCGATGTCGTCGAGCTGGCCGATCTCGATCGCTTCGTCCAGCACCCGGTGAAGGCCTTCCTCCGCCAGCGCCTGGGCATCAGCCTCACCGAGCGCTCCGAGGACGTGGACGACGCCCTGCCGGTGGAGCTGGACCACCTCGAGCGCTGGGCCGTGGGCGACCGGCTGCTCACCGCCCGCCTGGCCGGCGCCGACCTCGACGCCTGCGTGGCCGCCGAGGTGGCCCGGGGGAGTCTCCCGCCCGGCGCCCTGGCCGGCCCCGTCCTCGACGACGTCTGCCCGGCCGTCGAGGAGCTGGTGGCGGCGGCCACCGAGCTCATCGGCACCGCCGACGATCTCCGGTCGGTCGAGGTCGCCCTCCGGCTGCCCGACGGCCGGCTGCTGGTGGGCACCGTGCCCGGGGTCCGCGGCACCCTGGCGGCCACGGTGATCTACTCCCGGGTTGCCCCCAAGCACCGGCTGGCGGCGTGGGCCCGCTTCCTCACCCTCTCCGCCGCACATCCCGCCGCCGGCTTCCAGGCCATCACCATCGGACGGCGGCGGGCGGACGCCCCCAGGAGGTGGCAGGTGACCGTGGCCCGCCTCGCCGCATTCGAGGGCGACCCCTCCGGCCGGCGGGAGCAGGCACTGCACCACCTCGGCCGGCTGGTCGAGCTGTACGACCGGGGGATGTGCGAGCCGCTGCCGCTGTACTGCGAGACCTCGGCCGCCCACGCGACCGCCCGGGCCGCCGGCGAGGACGCCGAGGACGCCGCCCGCAGGGTCTGGCAGTCAGACTGGAACTTCCCCAAGGAGGACAGCCACCCGGAGCACCTGCTGGTCCTGGGCGGCGCTCGGTCCTTCGCCGAACTGCTGGCGGCGCCGCCCTGCGACGACGAGCAGGGCGATGCGTGGGCCGCCGACGAGCGCACCCGCTTCGGGCGCTACGCCCGCCGGCTGTGGGACGGGCTGCTCGAGCGCGAGGAGGTGGGCGACCGGTGAGCTCCGTGAGCGATGCCGAGAGCCACGTCGCCGGCGCCGGTGACGTTCCCCCCTTCGACGTCTGTGGCCCCCTGCCCAGCGGCATCACCGTGCTCGAGGCCAGCGCCGGCACCGGCAAGACCTTCACCATCGCCGGCTTGGCCGCCCGCTACGTGGCCGATGGCACCCCTCTCGAGCACCTCCTGCTGGTCACCTTCACCCGCATGGCCACCGGCGAGCTGCGCGACCGCGTCCGCCGGCGCCTGGTCTCCGCCGAGCAGGGGCTCACCCAGGCCTTGGCCGGCGCGTCCCCACCCGCCGACGACAATGTGCTGGCCCTGATGGCCGCCGGGGCACCCGACGAAGTCGAGATCCGCCGCCGGCGCCTGGCCACCGCCCTGGCCGACTTCGACGCCGCCACCATCGCCACTACCCATGGGTTTTGCCAGCACGTCCTCAGCGGCTTGGGCGTGGCCGGCGACGTCGAGCTCGACGTCACCTTCACCGACGACCTGCGCGACCTGGTGCGGGAGGTGATCGACGACCTGTACATCCGCCGCTTCCACGCCGCCGACGACGTGGGCCGGCTCGGTTGGGCCGAAGCCCGACGCATCGGCGCCAAGGCGGTGGAGCGCACCGACGCGGTCCTCAAGCTCCAGGCGGCCCCCTACGAGAGCGACAAGGCCATGCGCCGGCGGCTGGCCTGCGCCGTGCGGGAGGAGGTCGAGCGGCGCAAGCGCCGGGCAGCGGTGCTCACCTACGACGACCTGCTCACCCGCCTCCGGCACACCCTGGCCGACGAGACCCGTGGCGAGGCCGCCTGCCGGCGTCTGCGGGAGCGCTACCACGTGGCCCTGGTCGACGAGTTCCAGGACACCGACCCCATCCAGTGGGAGATCATGCGTCGGGTCTTCGGCGATGGCGAGGCGACCCTCGTATTGATCGGTGACCCCAAGCAGGCCATCTACTCGTTCCGGGGAGCCGACGTCTACGCCTACCTGGAGGCGGCCCGCGAGGCCCGCGCTCGGGCCACACTGAGGATCAACTGGCGCAGCGATCAGAGCCTGGTCGACGCCTACGACGCCCTGTTCGGCGGGTCCAGGCTTGGTCACGCCGACATCGCCTACCGCCGGGTGCGGGCGGCCGCGGCCAACCGCGGGTCCCGCCTGGTGGGGGCTCCGGAGCCAGCCGCCCTGCGGGTGCGCATCGTGCACCGGGACGACGGCCTGGTCCGGCGCACCCCGAAGGGCTACCTGAGCGCCCAGCCCGCCCGGGACCACACCGCCGCCGACCTGGCCGCCGACGTGGTCCGGCTGGTCTCGTCCGGGGCGCAGATCGTCGAGCGCTCCGACCGGGGGGACGAAACCGACCGCGTCCCCGTCTGTCCCGGCCACATCGCCGTGCTCGTGCCCCGCCACCGCGACGCCGCCCTGGTGCGCGACGCCCTCGATGGCGCCGGCGTGCCGGCGGTGATCAATGGCGCCGGTAGTGTCTTCGCCACCCCCATCGCCATCCAGTGGCTGCGCCTGCTCGAGGCTCTTGAGCGGCCCACGGCCTCCACCCCGGCTCACGCCGCCGCCCTGACCGTGTTCGTGGGTTGGGCTGCCGAGCAGGTCGCCAGCGCCGGGGACGACGCCTGGGAGGAGCTCCACGCCCGGCTGCACCGCTGGGCCGGCGTGCTTCGCCGGTGGGGGGTGGCCTCGCTGCTGGAGACCATCACCCTCGCCGAGGGCTTGCCCGGACGAGTGCTCCTCCACGACGACGGCGAGCGCCGGCTAACCGACCTCCGTCACGTCGGCCAGCTCCTGCACGCGGCGGCTACCTCCGAGCAGCTGGGCGTCACCGCGCTGACCGCCTGGCTGCGCCAGCGCATCGCCGACGCCGGCGACGACCGGGACGCCGAGGACCGGGCCCGTCGGTTGGAGTCCGACGCCGAGGCGGTGCAGGTCATGACCGTCCACCGCAGCAAGGGGCTGGAGTTTCCCATCGTCTACTGCCCCTACCTGTGGAGCCCGGGTTGGATCCCCTCGGAGGAGCCGCCCGTGTACCACGACGAAGGCGCCGGCGGCCGGCGGGTGCTCGACGTGGGCAGCACCGGGCAGGGCAGCTCTTGGCGGAGGTACGTGGTCGAGCAGCGGGGTGAGGACTTGCGCTTGGCCTACGTCGCCCTCACCCGGGCCCGCCACCAGGCCGTGGTGTGGTGGGCGGCGTCGTGGGACAGCCGCGACTCGCCGCTGTGCCGGCTGCTCTTCTGCCAGGACGAGCACGGCAACGTGGCAGTGGACGGTCAGGCCACGCCGGAAGACGCCGAGGTCGAGGCCCGGTTCCATCGGCTGGCCGGGCAAGCGCCGGGTTGCATCAGCGTGGAGCGCAGCGACGGCGGCCATGGCGAGGTGTGGAGCGGCGAGGCCAGTACGCCGGCCGTGCTCACGGCACGCCGCTTTACGCGCCGGTTGGACAGCGACTGGCGGCGCACGTCCTACAGCGGCATCACCGCCGCTGCCCACGAGGACCGGGTGGCCAGCGAGGCCGAGGACACGGTGGTCTCCGACGAGGCGATGGTGATTTCGGGCGCCGGCGGTGCCGGGTCGGCCGGGGCGGCGGACGCCGCCGACGAGCGCCTCCTACGCGCAGTCTCTGCCCCGCTAAGTGCCATGCCCGGCGGGGCCGAGGTGGGCACGCTGGTGCACGGCGTGCTGGAGCGGATCGACTTCGCCGCCGCCGACCTCGACGGTGATCTGGCGGCGGCCCTGGCCCGGGAGCGGGCCCGCCGCCACGTCGACGCAGGCGACCCGTCGGTGGTCGTGGCGGGACTGCGGGCGGCCATCGAGACGCCGCTCGGCCCCTTGGTGGGGGAGGTCCGGCTGGGCGACGTAGGGCGGCCTGACCGGGTCGACGAGCTGGCCTTTGAGCTGCCCCTCGCCGGTGGTGACGCGGCGACCGCCGAGGTGTCGCTGGACGGGATGCGAGCGGTGCTCGACGAACACGTCCCTCCCAGCGAAGTGCTGGCGGGCTACGCCGAGCGCCTCGGCGACCCCTCGCTCCAGCGCCGGCTGCGCGGCTACCTCTCGGGCAGCCTCGACCTGGTGCTGCGACTGCCGGCCGGCGCCGGCGGCGGCAAGGGCACCCCGCGCTTCGCCGTGGTCGACTACAAGACCAACTGGCTGGGCGTCGAGGGCGAGCCGCTGAGCGCCTGGCACTACCGCCCCGACGCCTTGGCGGAGGCCATGGCGCGAGCCCACTATCCGCTCCAAGCCCTGCTCTATACCGTGGCCCTGCATCGCTACCTGCGCTGGCGCCTGCCCGGCTACGACCCCGAGCGCAATCTCGCCGGGGTCCTCTACCTCTTCTTGCGGGGGATGCTCGGCGCGGCCACGCCGCGGGTGGGCGACCAGCCCTGCGGGGTGTTCGCCTGGCGGCCGCCGGCTGGGCTAATTGAAGCCCTCTCAAGCCTGCTTGACGCGGGAAGGCCGGCGCCGTGACCCCCGTCGACATCGTCCCCATCCGGCCCGAGGCGCCCGACGTCGCCGAGGCCGACCCGTTCGACGTCCGCCTCGCCTGCCGGGCCCCCGGGATGCTGCAGGCGTTCAACGCCGCCGGCGTGCTCAACGCCGCCGACGTCCACGTGGCTCTGCGCCTGGGACGGCTCGGCGCGGAGGTCGACGAGACTGTGCTGCTGGGCGCTGCCCTGGCCGTGCGTGCCCCCCGGCTGGGCCATGTGTGCACCAACCTCGGGGCCATCCGCACCACCGCCACTGTCGATGTCGAGGCACCCGTCGATCTGCAGGCGCTGCCATGGCCCGATCCCGAGGACTGGCTTCAACGGGTGGCGGCCAGCCCGCTGGTGGCCGTCGGAAACCAAGCTGAACCCGACGACCGCCCACTGCGTCTGGCCGGTGCCCGGCTGTACCTCGACCGCTACTGGCGGGAGGAGGGCCGGGTGGCCGCCGACCTGCGGGCTCGGGCCGACCAGGCGGCGGTCAACGTTGACGTCGGCATCCTGGCCCGGGGCCTCGACCGGCTCTTCGCCGGCGCCAGCGCCGAGCCTGACCACCAGCGCCTGGCCGCCGCCTCGGCGGTGCTGCGCCGGTTCTCGGTGGTGGCCGGCGGACCCGGGACGGGGAAGACGACCACGGTGGCCCGCGTACTGGCCCTGGTGCTGGAGCAGGCGGAGGCCGCGGGCTCGCCGCCACCGCTGGTGGCGCTGGCCGCGCCGACAGGGAAGGCGGCGGCCCGGCTGGAAGAGGCCGTCCACGAGGAGGCGGTCCGTCTAGACGTGAGCGCCGGGGTGCAGGCGCGGCTGATGGCCAGTAGCGCCTGCACGCTGCACCGCCTGCTGGGTTGGCGCCCGGGTAGCCGCAGCCGGTTCCGCCACGATCGGGGCAACCGGTTGCCGCATGAGGTGGTGGTGGTCGACGAGACGTCAATGGTCTCGCTGTCGCTCATGGCCAAGCTCGTCGAGGCGGTGCGCAGCGATGCCCGGCTGGTGCTGGTGGGCGACCCCGAGCAGCTGGCCTCGGTCGAGGCGGGCGCGGTGCTGGGCGACGTCGTGGGCCCCGCCGCCGAGGGTTTGGTGATGCGGGCGCCGGCGCGGGCCACGCTGGTCCAGGCGACCGGCCACCAGTTGAGGGTGACCGAGCCTCCTGCTGGCGCTGTCGTGGGCGATGGCATCGTGGTGCTGCGCCGGGTGCACCGCTTCGGAGGTGACATTGCCCGACTGGCCGAGGCGGTGCGCGGGGGCGACGGCGACGCCGCCCTGGAGGTGCTGGAGGGCCGCCCCGGCGACGTGCACGACGGCCAGGCCGGCGAGGTGCAGTGGCTCGCCGTCGACGTGGCCAAGGCGCCGGCCGCCGGCGCGCTGCGGATGGTGCGGGTCGCCGCCGTTGACGCCGGCCGGCGGGTGACCGAGGCGGCCCGGGACGGGCGGGCGAGGGCGGCAATCGAGGCTCTGGGCGGCTTTCGGTTGCTGTGCGCCCACCGGCGCGGCCCCCACGGCGTGTCTACGTGGATGGGACGGGTGGAGGCGTGGCTGGCCGCCGAAATCGACGGCTTCCCCGCTGGCGGCACCTGGTACGTGGGCCGACCGCTGCTGGTGACCGAGAACGACTACGGCCTGCGGCTCTACAACGGCGACACCGGGGTGGTAGTGGCCGCCGATGGCGATCGCGTGACCGCGGTGTTCGAGCGCCGGGGCCAGCTGCTCGAGCTCGGCCCCACCCGGCTGTCCGCGGTCGACACGGTCTACGCCATGACGGTGCACAAGAGCCAGGGCTCGCAGTTCGACACCGTGGCCGTGCTGCTGCCCGACCCGGCGTCGCCCATCCTCACCCGCGAGCTGCTCTACACCGCCGTAACCCGCGCCCGCCGGCGCCTGATCCTTGCCGGGACAGCGGGAGCGGTCCGAGCTGCCATCGACCGCCCTATCGCCCGCGCCTCCGGGTTGCGCAACTGCCTGTGGGACGACGAGCGCTCGGGCGACCAAGAATGAGGGCTTCAAGGGGAGCTTGCCGGCGGACCAGCGGCGCACAGCCTGCGACACTTCCGCTTCCGATCGACTTCGGTCTTGTTCTAAGCGCTAGTAGCGATAGAGCCGTTCGACCGGGCCTCACACGGTGAGATGGCCAGCACCGCCTCTAGGAATGTCAGCGCTCGCGCTCAGGAGATCAGCCCGAGGAAGCCGAGATTGAGTCCGAGATGGAGGACGTTGACCTCGTGACTCCAGGACGGCTCGCGCTTGCGATCCCTACAGCGACGGTGGCCGGGGCGTAAATCACCAAGCACCCCTGGACCCACCGGTCGCCTGGGCCGGCGGAGCGTGAACCCTAATGCGCATCCGGAGCACCCCTCACTACGGGAGTGCCCGACGCCCGAATCGGACAGACTTCTTGCTGGGGCCGTGGGACCCGGGCGTTATTGCGTGGTGAGGGCACCACCAAGCGAGTCGGCGAAGCCGCCTCCCACGGCCCAGATGACAGCGATGTCCGCCGCGGCGGCCAGACCGGCCAGCTCCGCTGGCAGCGGTTCGGGGAGCAGGAAAGCAATCGCCGGGCGCGGAGTCAGGTACCGCCGATAGTCAAGGAGCTGACCCACGCCGTAGCGCACATACTCGCGGGTTGTCGCTCCCTTCGCCTCGATCAGCAGGCTCAGTTCGGTATCGAAGAGGTCCGCTCGCAGGGTTACGCCGCCTGCAGGAATGAGCACGCCCCGTAGCCGCGTGCCGTCGGGATCGAGCCACTGGCAGTAGCGACGCACGAGCTGGGCCTCAACACGCTGCATTTCCCGCCTCACGGCCGGAGCGTGGACGTCGGCGGCGTCAACCTGGAAGTCCTCCGGGTCGACGAGGCGGGGCGCGGCGTGCGCCTCGTGTACATCCCGTCTGGACGACAGCCGGGCACGGGCCTCCCGCGCCAGCCGCTCGCGGAGCGCAGCATCGCCCTGCATCGAGAGGAACACGTCGCGTGCCTCGCCGATGACCGGCTTTAGTCCCATGCCGGGCCGCGCCGTCCCGTCAAAGTTGCCGAGGCGCCGGCTGATCGAGGCAAGCGTCCGGCCCGTCAGCCGGGCCAATTCGATCACCTCGGGGTCGCCCACGCCGGAGCTGCGTCCGCGGCGCAGGTACAGGTCCGCGACGACCACGTACTCATCGAGTGACCATCGGGCCGCCTGCCCTGCAGCTGATGAAGGTTCAGTCAACTTGGCGGCCAACCCTCGGGCCCCGTCGTCACCAGCCAGGGCTCGCAGACCGCAACGTCGATGACGTACGAGACGTCGGCAATCCCCGCCGGCACCCCGCCTAGGAACGACCCGGTGGTCAGACGCGGGAACCCCTCGGATACTGCGTACAGGTGCTCGCCGAGCACCCGGTACGGCGTCTCATACTGCCGGCGGTGCGCGGGGCTGTACCCGCGCTGGCCCACTTTTCGAGAAAACTCGTCCCGGCCGGCGACGTCACCCCGGAGTCCCTCACTGATGCGGTCCACGAGGTCTGGAAGGCTGTTGTGCGCGAGCTGGTCGTGCACAACCCGCAGGCTGAAAAGGAATAGGCGCCCCCGCTCCGGGTCTGCGAGCTGGTCGAGGTGCTGGATGCGGTGCAGGATCGCGCCGTCCGCCCGCCGGGTGGCTGCCTTTACCTCCACGGAGTGTTCCGGCCACTGGAAGTCGTGGCGGGAGCCCATCGACGCCGTCCACGCGGTGACCGCGCTCGCGCTGCTCCCACTCCAGCGGTGCAGGAACCACAATTCCGCGAAGAGCCCGAGTGCATCTCGCTCCGAGAGCTTCCCCGGCTCGACGCCCCAGAACCACTGCCAGCGTGCCAGCGCTGACACCGCCTCCTGAAGACGGGCGGCGGGCGGCACTTCCCCGGCACTGGCGCCGATGTCGGCCGCGACGGCGGTGAACGTCGGCACCACCTCGTCGGAGAGGCACTTGAGATCGAGGAACGCGGCCGGCTCGGCATCGAGCACTTGGTGGCGGGCGACGCTGACCTGCAGTCCCCGCGTGGTCGTGGGCGGCGCCTCGGTCCCGTCCGGGACTTGGAGCAGCAAATGGCGGTGGCCCTCGTGGTCCACGGCGGCCCAAACGCCGCCGCCGGCGACGCGCACGGCCTCCAGTTGTTCGGGCGAATCTGGCGTTCGCAGCCCTCGCCAGGCGGCGTCCAGCTCGTTGGCCTTCACCGGCGGCGGCTCTCGGGTCCCTGCACGTAGGTGACCGTTGCCGGCGATTCGGACACCGGGAAGCTGACCGCCAGACCAACAACGGTCAGGGGGTCGTCAGTCTCATCGAAGAGGGCGACGCGGTTTCGGGCATTGCGTCCGGGCTGAGAGTGTCCACTGATCGGATAGAGCAGCAGCAGCCCCTCCTCCGGGCTGCGCTTCGAACGGTACGCCCGGCCCCTTGTCGGGTACTCGCGGTTGGCTGCGCGCTCCTCAGCGTCCGCGATGTCGCTGGGCGTGACGCCAAAGAGCTCATCAGCCGGATCAGTGATGACGCCGAGCGACGTCGGGTCCTTGGCGAGTCGGCTGCGGTTGATCAGGCCGACGCGTCCCATGTCCTCGATGCCAAGTTCCTCGGTCCCCAAACGCTCTGTGGGGGTCGATGCCGCGCACACCAACACCCGCCACCGCGTCAACTCCCGCTGAACAGTCTGCGCCTGGATGTACGCCCGGACCGTCGGCGGATGGATGGACGTCTGCTCCATCACCCAGAAGTTGTCGAGAAACTCCTGAACGAAACCAACGTCAACGTCGATCCATCCCGGCTGACCGTTCTCGGTCACTGACGGCGGGCCGAGCGACGACAGCATCTGCCGGGTGTACTCCAGGTTCTCCAGCAAGTGGTCACCGAGCGCGGGATCACCGAATGGGAACCGCAGCGTCTGCACCAGCTCCCCCGCGTAGGACTGAGTGATCTCCCGGGCATCCCGCATCTTGTTCTCGGCCGTGACGAGCATCACCGGGTGGCTCATGATCTTGGGCGCGAAGTCCAGCGGCGTGGCCCGACGTCTGTCGTACAGCTCGATCTGCCGTCGGAGATCCTCCTCGGCCGTGGCCAGGTCGTGGAACCACGAGACCAGGAGCTGGGTGCTGTACAGCCGGGTCAGGTCCACGTACTCACCGCGGAAGCCGAACCAGCGGCCCATCTGCAGC
The DNA here is from genome assembly GCA_030447125.1 of Acidimicrobiales bacterium. Next base: position 6,523 of record JAUJLZ010000010.1, on the reverse strand, counting down.
AGCGTGTCGTAGTAAGGCGACAGCCGGACGTAGTACGAGATAAGCAGTCCCTCGATGGTGACGCCGCGGGAGAGCTTGTTTCCCCCCACGAGCACGGCCTTCAGCGTTGGCTCCTGCTCAAAGTCGGCGGTGTCGAGATGATTCGAGTTCAGGCGCCGCACCGGGATGCCGTCGTTGAGGAGCTGTGCCACGCCGGCCTCGATGTCGGCAAACGGCACGTCCCAGTCAAGGTTGACTGCTGCACAGCCCGGCCGGAACCCGGTCTCCCAGCGGTGCGCCAGCTCGGCGCGGAGCACCCCGTCGCCGTCGTACTTCCATCCCTGCCGGAGCGACGCCAGCTCAGCCTCAATCTCATCGGCAATGTCGTCCTGCAGCGCCTTGCGCATGTCGGTGTGCACCAGCATCGTGCAGGGCACGTCCCGCCCGGCCCGCTGCAGCCAGGCGGCCGACGCCACCACGTAATCGCGCAGCGCCTGCTGCAGCGACGGTGGGATGGTCGGACGCTCGTTGCTCCGGCGCGGCGGGATCAGCATCGGCACGTCATGGTCGGGGACGATCTCGATGACATCCAGGCCCTGCACATCGTCGGCGTCACCGGGAAGCTGATCCCGCCCAAAGAGGCGCTCCGTGCCGACGTACCGACTGCCCGGCGGCTTGGGCAGCGACAGGATGAAGTCCCGTGGGAAAAGGTCGTTCCCAGCCTCGCGGTCGATCGCGTTCGGATCGATCAACACGTTGGCGAACGGTGTCGCCGTGTACGCCACGTAGGAGACGCGGGCGAAGAGCCGCAGCAGTTCGCGGATGCGCCGGTTGATGGCGCTCGGGTCCAGCTCGTCCGGGGTGAACTCGCCGTCGACGTCCTCGGCCGTCAGGTCGGTGGCATCTGGATCGGGTTCGTAGCCCGACCGGTTGCCACCGGTGTTGACCGACGCCTGGTCCGCCTCGTCGTCAACAATGAGCACCGGAACGTGCGCCGGAACCTTATTGCGCATCCATCCGATCAGCCGGTCCAGGCGGCTCTTGTTCTTCTTGACGACGAGGATGACCTGGTTGTTGCCCTGCAGCACGCCGGCGTTCTGGCCTGCCGGATTGAAGTCACCGTTGAGCTGGTCACCGGTCATCCACACCCAGACGTGCGTCGGCTCCGGCGAACCCACTCCCGGTGTGTCCTCGTGGCCGAGGTCGCGCTGCAACCGGTGCTGTGTCTGCTGTCGCAGCGTATTGTGCAGACCGGACAGAACGATCACAATGCGGTAGCCTGCATCCACGGCCTTGGCGATGAGCGCCGAGAAATTCGCGGTCTTGCCGCTCTGCACGTACCCGACGACAAGCCCGCGCACGTTGAACGGGTCCGGTGAGTGCGGGTCCTCCAGATGGGCGAGCACAAGGTCACTGGAGCGATCGAGGCTGTCGATCTCGAAGTCGGCGCGGTGCAGAACGTTGCGCAGGAACGACTGCTGGCGTGGCCAGTAGTAGCCCTGGGAGGTGTCGAGATCCTGCGCCCAGGGCCGCGGACCGCCGGCACTCAGCGCCGCCGGCTCTAGGACGGTGATCGTGGTCGAGGTCTGGCCGTGCCACAGTTCCTCGACGGCATCGTGGTCCTCGGGCGGCACCAAGGGGCTGAGTTGCTGCAGCGCACCGCGGATGTTGAGCCCGTCGCGCTCCATGAGGGCGCGCGCCAGATGCAGATGACCCTCTATGCGGATCCGTTCACCAGCCGAGGTCACGGGCCACCTCCGGGTAGCGCTCGCGCAGCGCCTGGACGATCTTCTCGAGGGCTGGCTGCTGGCCTGCGCTCAGAGCCGCGTCCTCGATCGCACGGCGCGGTCGGACCCGCGGACCCGGAGGCCCACCGCGTGCGCCATCACCGTCGGCTCCGCCCTTCTGACCACCCGACTGTCCACCGACCTCACCGTTGCCGCCCTGCCGTCGTCGCGAGCCACCGCCGGAAGATCCGCCAGTGCCGGCCGGGCTAGCCGTGCGGTAGCGCTGATCAGCTCGTCGGGTCACCTGCGAGACCAGCGGTTCCAGCTGACCCTTGAGGTCCTCCGGTAGGTTCACGTAGGCCTTGGCGATGTTGATCCCGAACACGGCATCGAGGTCCGGGTAGAAGTCAAGCGAGACCCGCGCCATCTTGAGGTGCTCGTCGGCGGTCCGCAGCCGGTTCCACCCGCCGGACTGGATCATCCGGTGGGCGCGGTAGACGTAGAAGCCCTGCTGCCGGTTCCAGTTCGCTGGCCCCGACGCCCTCCGCCAAGCGGCGTCGCTGGAGAACTCCGTCTGGCGCGGTAGCACAAACGGATGCACCCGGACGATACCCACCCCGTCGGCGCCGGCTACGACCAAGTCCTTGGCGGGGAGCTCCTCGGTCCTCGGCTGGTCCCTGCAGAAGGGATCCCACGGCTCCACCTTCGAGCCGTTGACGGTGATCCTCAGGCGGCGGCCGCGCACCTCCCCAGCGAGGAAGCGGTGGAACACCATCCCTAGGTGGAGGTCGATCTCCTCGGCCAGCGAGAGCATCTTGCGGCGGGCCCACTCTCCCCAGGGGTCTTTGTACTCCAGGATGCGATCGAGGTCCTGCCACAGCACGACCGTTCCGGTCTCAGTCTGAATTGGCTCGGTGACCTGCGTCGGACGGTCGGCGCCATCGAGGACCAAGACCTCCCACTCGTTGGTGCGCTCGATGTGGCCGAGATCCAGACAGCGCACCTCCATCCGTGCATACTGCGGGGAGCGCCGCGACGCAACGGTCAGGCGCCGGCACTGCGAGGTGGATGCGGTCTTCAGGCCGAAGCCGAACTTGCCGAGGTCGTCCGTCGCGTAGTCGCGCTGCGACCCGTACCGCATGGCCTCCAACAGCGTCGCGGCGTCCATGCCCTCGCCATTGTCGGCAACACGTATCCAGGAATCGGCGCCGTCAAAATGGAGTGTGACGTCAACCTCGGTGGCCTTCGCCGTAAGGCTGTTGTCCACCAGGTCGGCAGTGGCTCGGGGCGTGTCGTAACCGATGTCGCGCAGCGAGGCAACGGTGCGGGCTGCGGACGGGACGATCCCCTCTACTCGCGGTCGAGCCTTCCGGGCTTGGGCCATGATCTACCCGTGCGTGCGGGTCGCGAGATCACCTCTGGCCGGCCGCCCGCCTCGACCCCGGCCGTACGTCGATTTATGTCCTCCCTGCGTACCACCGGGACCGCGCCCGAGATCGCCCTGCGCCGCGAGCTGCACCGCCGCGGTCTGCGCTTCCAGGTGAACGTGCGCGGCCTGCCGGGGCGGCCGGATGTGGTTCTCGGTCGGGCCCGCATAGCGATCTTCGTCGATGGATGCTTCTGGCACGGCTGCCCCGAGCACGCTGTCGCCCCGAAAGCCAACGCCGACTGGTGGCAGACGAAGCTCGGTGCCAATCGCGCCCGGGATGGTCGCAACACTGAGGCATTGATGGCCGATGGCTGGCTGGTTCTCCGCGTCTGGGAGCACGAACTGCCCAGCATCGCGGCGGACGAGATCGAAAGCCAATGGCGCTTGCGGACGGCGCGAGGGGCCGCTGGCCGGTAACCCTAACATCCGGCACTCCCGCACAGTTCCAGCAGTGGGCAGCGCGGGCAGCCGGCGTCGTCCGCAGTGCAGATCGTGGATCCCAACCGGTGGAGAGAGGCGTTGATCACCGCGGCGCTCTCGCCGTCCCCGATCAGCCTTGCCAGCTCCATTCGGCCGTGCGACAACCGGTTCTGACGGTCGATATCCGACGCCGTCAGACGAGCGGCCACTCGCAGGACACTCGTCGACGCGACCATCCCGCCACCACCTGTCAGGAGATCGATCCAGTCCCGCGCCGTTGGTCCCAGGCTTGGGCTGCGTCGCCACGCCTGTCCATCCCACAAATTGGGATCGACCCGAGCAGCGCCGGCGACCTGGGCGAGCCGACGGGCAGCGGCCTGGCGCGGACCCGGGTCCGCCATCGTCACGAGTGCGTTCAGAAGGCCGGGGGTCGCGTCGCGCCATGTGGGCGCCAAGGCGAGAACAGCCCCCGGCCCTGGCCAGCCGACCTCCCCGCGACCCCCCATGACCTGACCAACGACCGCGGGCCAGACCGCGCCCGGGTATGCCCATGGCACCCCAACCGCATCGCTCTCCGCCCACTCGACTAGCCGCTTGCGCAGGTCCGCTCGCCATCGCCGGGCACTCGCCGCTCCTGTGCACGGGTCCGCGCGAAGAGCCTCGAGGATCGCGGCCCCAATGGCCTCGCCGACGGCCGGTGGCACCGCATTGCCGATCTGCGCGAACTGATGTGAGCGAGTGCCCGCGAATCGGAAGTGATCGGGGAATGTCTGAATCCTCGCGGCCTCGCGGACCGTCAGGGTCCGGTGCTGATCCGGATGGATGTACCAGTAACCATCCTTGGCGATGTGCGCCGTGATCGATCGCGACAGGTCATCCCATGCGAGGCGGTTGTACTTGTCGTCAAAGATGTCTGCCCGGTACCGGCGCAGGTCCTCTGGAAGGTCGCTGTACAGCGTTCCGGGTTTCATCAGCCGGAACGCCACTAGGTCGTCCGGACGCACAGGGCGGGTCACGTGGTCCAGCACCACCTCTGCCCGCTCACCGGTGCAGTTCTTCCGGGCGCGGCGCTGAAAATCCGACTGCGGTCCGGCGTACGGCAGCTCGGTCGCCCCGACGTCACCGCACGACGGATCAAGTACGGGCATGTCCCCGATCGCGTCGCGGAGGGTCACTCTGTCAACGGCATCGGGCCAGCGGAACTCCTGGCCGTTACGAAGACCGACCACGACCAGTCGCTGCCGGTGCTGTGGAACGCCGTGGAACCAGGTGTCTACGAGCCGGGCGTCCGTTTCGTACCCCGCCGCCTCAAGCCGAGCGAGCATGTGGCGCAGGACCGCCCCGTCGTCGCCAAGTGCCATATCCGGCACGTTCTCCATGAGGACGGCCCGGGGGCGGACCCGCTCGACGACATCAAGGAATGCGCGCCACAGTTCCCGCCGATGATCAAGGGCGTCCCGGGCTCCACCCTCGACCAAGCTGCGAATCTTCGACCGACCAGCCCGTGAGTACGGCTGGCACGGCGGCCCACCGGCTACGAGGTCGATGTCAATCCCATCGAGGAGCCGCACCACGCCATCGCGGACTTCCGGCTCCGCGAGATCGAGATTGAGCGCGAGTCCCTCGAAGTTGTGAGCGTGTGTCTCAAGTGACCACTCGTCGGTGTCGACCGCGAGCCCGACGCGGTACCCAGCCTCCTCCAGCCCCAGCGTCAGGCCCCCGGCGCCGCAGAAGAGATCGACTGCCACCGGCCGCTCGGAATCCTGCATCCAGCGTCGGAACAAGCCCTGGTCCGGCGCTGCCGGGTGCATCGCCAGGCGCAGAGGGGCGGAGCGCCTCAGCGTGACCCCGTAGCTGCGCGTGGCGGCAGCCATCAGTCCGTCCGCTCCCACAGCACCGCCCGACCGTGCCCCGCGGTCCGACGGAGCAGACCGGCACTCTCGTCGCGCGCGATCGCGCGCCGCACGGTCGGCTCGGACAACCCTGATCGACGCGCCAGGTCGGCGGCCGTGAACGCACCGGTCGGCCACCAGCTGCGAAGTACCTCATTACTAGGTGGCTGTTGCACACCCGCCTCGTCGAGAACGGCACGCTCGACGCCGAGGTCCATCAAGGTTCGCCGGTCGACACCGGTTCGTGCTGACCAGCCCGCCGCGACAGCGACGAACGCATCACTCGAGGCCTCGACGGTGTCTCCGGCGGCCACCTGCGCCCCCACGACGGCACGAAGGTAGCGCCGCACCGCGTCATCGTCGGACGCCTGCGCCCTGCGGGCGCGTGCCTGCGTGGGGGCAGACCTGCCAGAAGGTCGGGCGACCATGGCCGCATCGTACGCGGACGCTGTGACGGTCCCCCGGACCTGGGCCCCCTGGGACCCAAGAGCCGGCCACCAAACGTCACTGCGGTCCGTAGCATCCACCTCGTGCTTCCGGACGACCCCCCTACGCCGTGGCCCGCTAGAAGCGCTCGAAGAGGTCGCCGTCGGGGGAGATGTAGAGGTCCTGGGTGACCCGCACGGTGGAGTGGCCCAGCAGGCGGGACACGTCCTCGATGCGGGCGCCGGGCTGGGCCAGGGCCCAGGTGGCAAAGACGTGGCGCAGCGAGTGGAAGGTCCAGACCTGGCGTCCACCCGGCCTAGTGGGCCAGCCGGCGGCGGCGGCGGCCGGAGCGAAGGTGTTGCGCCGGTAGTTGGAGCGCCGGGGCCAGTGCCCCCGTGGCGAGGGGAACAGCAACTCCTCTCCGCCGACCTCGCCCAGTCGACGCTCGACCAAGGCGGCCAAGTCAAGCCCTTCTGGGGTGCGGGCCGGGTACATGGTGGTGCGCCGCCGGCGGTTCTTGGGCGGCCCCAGGCACAGCTGGTGGCGGGTCTCCACCACCTGGCGATCGACGACGATGCAGCGTCGGGAGGGGTCGACCCGGTCGGCGGTGAGGGCGGCCATCTCCCCCCAGCGCAGCCCCGAGTAGGCCA
>JAUJLZ010000097.1 GCA_030447125.1 Acidimicrobiales bacterium | reverse complement strand
GTGACCTCTGCCGTGTGAAGGCAGCGCTCTACCGCTGAGCCAATCGCCCGGGAGAGCCCAAAGATAGCGCGGGCTCGGGGGCTCGCAGCGGGGCTCGGAGGCTGGAGGCGAGACCGACGGGGTGGCGGGCCGGTCGGACCAGGAAGTGCATGCCGGCCACGTGGGCGCCGGGGTGGCGCCCGACGAGGGGGGCGAGGGCGTCGCCCGACGGCGCGTCGAACTCGATGCGCGCTAGCCGGAGTCGGCCCCGCAGCCGCCCGGGAACGACGACCGGGCCATCGTCGCGCCGCTGCAGCGTGCGCACCGGCGCCATCACCGGAAGGGGCGGGCCACCAACTCGGCCACGGACCACGATGTCACGCTCGACCCAGTGCAGCTCCCGCTCGGCGCCGTCGCGGCGCCACACCAGGGTGCCCAGCTCCTTGGGGAAGCCCCAGTTGAGCCTGCCCCCGACCCGCGACTCGGCCGAGTCCACAACCATGGTGGTGACGCACCATCCGGGGCGGGCACCGAGGCGGGCCGGCTCGCCCACGGCCAACTCGAGGTAGGGGCCGACGGGCGACTCGCTGAAGCACAGGGCCACCACCAGCACGGGACCGGGCAGCGGCCGCAGTCCCCACGGGACGGGTCCGAGCCGCTCCCCGCATCGGGCCAGACCGACCAGAGACTCGCCGGCCAGGGTCCACGGCGCGTAGGGAGCAGCCACGTTCACAACCTACCAATCGTCTCTGCCCCCGGCCCGCCGGGTCAATCGGCGGAGGGGTCGCGTAGGCACAGCCAGCTCTCCTGGCCGGCCAGGCGGGCGACGTCGGCGCCATCGGGGCACAGCGACGCCCGCACCGCCACCAGGTCGACTCGACCGTCGCTCGGTCCGTCACACGCCACTCGCCTCACCACCCCGCCACGCTCCAGCTGCACGCAACTGCCCACCAGATCCGAGGCCGTGGGTGCGTCTCCATCTCCCTCGGGGGCACCGGCGAAGGCGGTGAAGACGAAGATCGCCCCGAGGACCACGAGCACGGCGACCCAGGGCAGACCCCGGGCCACGGCCACCCCAACGCTGGCAGCAGCCGATCCCGGCGTGAGGAACGGAGGTTCCTCGTCGCCGACTTCGGGGCGACGGCGGGCCCGTGGCGCAGGTTCGGGCCCGGCCAGCAGGCGGTCGTAGGCCATCCGTCGCTCCCGGTCCCCCAACACCCGCCATGCCTCGTTCAGCACCTGCATGGCCCGCACCGATTCGTCGGCTCGGTTGTCGGACACGTGGGCGGCGTCGACCTGGCGATCGGGGTGCAACGCCCGGGCCCGGTGGCGGTAGGCGCGACGGATCTCCTCGGGCGACGCGCTCGGCGCCACCCCGAGCACCTCGTAGTAGGACAACACCACCCTGCCAGGTTAGAGACCCGGGCCCCGACCGCCCGCCGGACCTCACGGCAGTGGGCCGACGTCAGTGCCGGCGGAACCTCCGCTTCACCAGGCTCCCGGCCTCTCCCGCCTTGCGCTTGGCCAGGTTGAGCGCCGAGTTGGCCCAGGCGAACTCGGTGGCCAGCACGGCCAAGCCGGCGATGACGAGGAGCAGCCCGGGACCGGGGAGGATGCACAAGACCAGGCCGACGACCACCAGGGCACCGCCGACCACCGCAATCGCCACCCGTCGAGCGCTGCGTCCCACCCATTGCAGGATCTCTCGGGCTTCGGCCACCCTCCGAGTATCGGCCAAGCCGTCCCCGGACACCACCGATCCGTTGGCGGTGGTTGACCCTCGCCGCCGCCGAGGCCCATACTCGCCTCCCGGACTGCGGTCCCCTCGCTCCCTGGAGCCATCCCGCCCGGCCCCCCGAGGAGCCTCCATGCCCCGTCGTCTCCTACCCGCCCTGCTCGTCTTGCTGGCCGCCTGCGGCTCCGACCCGGCGATCCCTCCACCTCTCCCCCCCACCCCGAACCCGCCGACGGCTGAGGCCGACCTCAACGCCGGCGGCCCATCTCGAACCTCGACCGTCGCCGAGGAACGCCTCCGAGCGGCGCCGGCGGCCACCACCAGCGCCGGCACCGCCCTCACCACCTTCGTCGCCACCCTGACCGGCGTCCCCGGCCGCCCCGAACCGGTGTCGCTGCACGGCTCCGGTGCCGTCGACTTCACGACCGGACGCAGCCGCTCGAACATCGACCTCTCGGGCGCCCTCAAGGTCCCGCTGGCCGAGCGGCCGGCGCCGCAGGCCGGACCTCCCGACATGAGCTGGGAGACCATCTCGGCCGATGGTGCCGTCTACCTGCGGGCACCGATGTTGGTTGACCTGCTGGGGATCGAGACCCCGTGGGTGCGCATCGACCCGTCGTCAGACCTCCTCGAGGCCGCCGACGGCTTCGCTCCCCTCAGCCAACTGGCCGGCAGCGACAGCGGTGCTCCCCTGGCCCTGCTCGCCGGGCTCGAGCCGGAGTCGGTGACCGACCTCGGAGCCGAGGACGTACAGGGAACCGCCACCAGCCACCTCCGGGCCACCGTCGACCTGCTTGCCGCCGCCGGCGCCGTCCCAGGGGGTGACCTGTCCGACGCTCAGCGCCAGGCCCTGGAGCGCTTCGCCGACGGACTCGGCGCCCGACAGTTGACGGTCGACGTCTTCCTCGACCGCGCCGGCCGGGTGCGGAGGCTCGTCTACGAGCACGCGCTGGCGCCCGAGGCAGGAGGTGGCTCACAGCGCGTCGAACTGGGATACGGCGACTTCGGGGTGCCGGTCGACATCACAGTTCCACCGGAAGACCAGGTCAGCGAGCTGGACCAGGTGTTCAGCGGAGGGTGAGCCTCACCCCCGGCGTGGAGGTGGGCCACGATCGGCTACAACTGCACCATGCGCTTCCGACTAGGCCTCGTGCTCGGCTTCTCCTGCGGCTACTACCTCGGTACCCGGGCCGGCCGAGCCCGCTACGAACAGCTCAACCGCCTGTTGGCCAAGGCTCGCCGCAGCGACGCCTACGAGACGGCATCCGAGAAGGCCAAGGACCTGGTGGACGAGGGGGTCGAGAAGGCTCGTGACTTCGTCGAGGACCACCGCCCGACCAGTGCCGAGAGCGACGGCGGGATCCCCATCGGGACGATCGCCGGCAGCGAGCTCGACCCGAGCGTGCACGATCTCTCTCCCGGCCCGCCTCCGGCCGGCTCGCTCTCCGACGACCCCCGCCCGGGCGGCCCTGCCGCTCCCTGAGGAGCGCTCAGCGGCCCCCGCCGAGGGGACTACGGACCGAGGTAGTCCCGCAGTTTGGCGCTGTGCTGGGGATGGCGGAGCTTGGCCAGGGTCTTCGACTCGATCTGGCGAATGCGCTCTCGGGTCACCCCGAGCTCCCGGCCCACCTCCTCGAGGGTGCGGGCCTGGCCGTCGGCGTCCAGGCCGAAGCGCAGACGGACGATCTCCTGCTCGCGCTCGCTCAACTCCTCGAGCACCTCCCCCACGGCCTCGACCAGCAACTCCCTGATGGCCACATCGACCGGGACCTCGGCCTCCTGATCCTCGATGAAGTCGCCCAGGCTGGCGTCGTCCTCGTCACCGAGGGGAGAATCGAGCGACAGCGGGTCCTGGGAGATGCGGTAGATCTCCCGAACCCGCTCGGGGGTCATCAGCGCCCGGGCGGCCACCTCCTCGGGCGTGGGCTCGCGCTCGAGCTCCTGGAGCATCTGGCGCTGCACCCGCATCACCTTGTTCACGTTCTCCACCATGTGGACGGGGATGCGGATGGTGCGGCCCTGGTCGGCGATGGCCCGAGTGATGGCCTGACGGATCCACCAGGTGGCGTAGGTCGAGAACTTGAAGCCCTTGGCGTGGTCGAACTTCTCCACCGCCCGCATGACCCCCAGGTTGCCCTCCTGGATGAGGTCCAAGAACAACATGCCCCGTCCGACGTAGCGCTTGGCGATGGAGACCACCAGGCGCAGGTTGGCCCGGATGAGCGCCTGGCGAGCCTCGGCGCCGTCGGCCCGGACCGCCTCCAGGGCGTCACGAACGCCGGCCACCTCCTCGGCATGGCCCGGAGGCAAGCAGCGCAGGTGCTCGGCGGCCGCCATCCCCGCCTGGATGCGTTTGGCCAGGGCCACCTCGCCGGCGGCGTCGAGCAGGGGGACGCGACCGATCTCCTGCAGGTACAGACGCACCGGGTCGGCCGTGCTCGGGGACACCCGAGATTGATCCGACGGACGGGACGACTTCACCCGGGCCTGGCGGCCCTGGTGGGGTGATCTCCTTCCGGCGGCGGGCCGGACCTCGACAACGGGCGGCAACGGCGGTGCCGCCTCGGACGCATCCCTGGGCGGGGCCGGTTCGGGCTCCCGCTGGACGCCGTCCTCCGTGGGCTCCTCGGGGTCCACGACGATCCCCTGGCTGCCCAGGAGCTCGGTGATGGCGTCGATGAACTGCGGCGTGGGCTCGGGCGACCCGAGGCCGACGAGGACCTCGTCGACGGTGATCGTGCCCTGGTCCCGCCCGAGGGCGATGAGGCGGCGGAGCTCCTCGATGGCCACGGCAGAACTGGGAACCTCGTCGGTCACAGCCGCCCCTCGGTCGCCGCTCGCCTGGCCAGGAAGGGAAGAAGGAGCTGCGCTGCCCCAGGCCGGGTGGTGTCGTCACGCAGGTCCTCCACCAGGAGCTTCAGCCAGCCGATGGTCTGGAGGTCGTCAAGGGGGCCCACAGACGCCCGGGCGTCCACCTCCATCTGGGCCAGGACCCGGCTGGCGGCGTCGTCCAGCAGGCGACCGACCACGGCGCCGGCGTCGGCGTCGGCCACCTCTTCGACGGCCAGGCGCTGGAGCAGCTCCGCCGCCTCGGGCGAGGCTGCCTCCACCGCGTCGTGCAGGGTCTGAGCTGCGGCCAGGGCCCGGTAGGCCTCGAGCTCGACGGGATCGCGGAACAAGACCTCGTGGAGCAGGTGGGCGACCGCCTCGGGCTGGTGGACGGCCAGGCCCAGGGCGAGCAGGGACGCCGTCTCCATCCGCTGGCGACGGGCCGGGGCCGGGCGGGACGGACCGGCCGATGGGCGGGTCCGGCCCTGGCCGTGGAGGAGGTGTTCGGGGCGGACGTCGAGACGCAGCGCCACCTGGGTGGCGTAGTCCTCGCGCACGATCTGGTTGGGGTGCTCGGCGATCAGGCTGGCGGCTGCCGCCGCCGCCCGGGCCCGGGCTTCGACCGAGGCCAGGGGGGCGCTGGCCAGGAAGCGCTCGAGTCGGAAGCCCAGCAGGGGCACGGCGTCGGTCACCGCCGCCCGCAACGCCTCCGGGTCGCTGCGGGCCAGATCTGCCGGATCCTTCACCCCGGGGGGGAAGGCGGCCACGAAGACGTCGACCTCGTGGCGTCGCTCCCAGCCGTAGATGCGCTCGGCTGCAGCCTGACCCGCCCCGTCGGCGTCGAAGGCCAGCACGATGCGGGGGGCGAAGCGGCGCAACGTGGCCACATGGCGCTCGGTGAGAGCCGTCCCGCAGGTGGCCACGGCCTGGTCGACCCCGGCGCTGACGAAGCCGATCACGTCGGTGTAGCCCTCGCACACCACCACCTCGCCGTGCTCGACCACCGCCCCCTTGGCCCAGTTGAGCCCGTAGAGGACCTCGCCCTTGTCGTAGAGGGCGCTGGCGCTGGAGTTCTTGTACTTGGGACCGTCGGCGCCGGGCAGGACCCGCCCGCCCATGGCCACCGGTTCGCCCCGGGCGTCGAAGATGGGGAACAGCACCCGGGCCCGGAAGCTGTCCTGGAGGCGGTTGCGGGCGTTGACGAAGCCCAGACCGGTGTCGCGGGCGACGTCGGCCGGCAGCGACAGGGCCCGGCACAACGTGTCCCAGCCCTCCGGGGCCCAACCGAGCTGGAACCGGCGCACCACCTCCCCGTCGAAGCCCCGGGAGCGCAGGTACCCCCGGGCCTCGGCGGCGTCGGGGCTGCTCAGCAGCCGCTCGTGGTACCAGCCCACGGCTCGGGCCATGGTCTCCACCAGCCGGGACCGGCGCCGGCGGTCGCCCGACTCCCGCTGGTTGTCCCAGCGCAGCTCCACCCCGGCCCGGGCGGCCAGGGACTCCATGGCGCCCACGAAGTCGAGCTGGCGGGTCTCGCGCACGAAGGTGATGGCGTCACCCTTGCGCTGGCAGCCGAAGCAGTAATAGAACCCCAGCTCGGCGTTGACCGAGAACGACGGGGTGCGCTCGGTGTGGAACGGGCACAGGCCCACCCAGCGGCTCCCCGATCGGCGCAGGGCCACGTGCTCGCCCACCACCGCCACCAAGTCGGTGGCGGCCCGCACCCGCTCGATGTCCTCGGCGGCGATGCCCATCAGGGCAAACGGTAGTGGCGGGCGGCGGGCCCGGTGACCGCCCACGCCGTCGGGCTAGGAGGCGACCGACTCCCGTTTGTCGGCCCGCAGGGACGCCACGATGGCCACGGTGAGCACCAGGGCGATCACGCCCAGCGAGGCAAAGGTGGGGAAGTGGTACACCTCGGCCAGCAGCATCTTCACACCGACGAAGGCCAGGATGACCCCCAGGCCGAGGTTGAGGTAGCGGAAGCGCCCAGCCATGCCCGCCAGGCAGAAGTACAGCGCTCGCAGGCCGAGGATGGCGAAGGCGTTGGAGCTGAAGACGATGAACTCCTCCCGGCTCACGGCCAGGATGGCGGGGATCGAGTCGACGGCGAAGACCACGTCGGTGCTCTCGATCATGATGAGCACGGCGAACAACGGAGTGGCCAGGCGCTTGCCGTTCTCCCTGGTGAACAGCTTCTGGCCGTCGTAGCGGTCGGTCGAGGGGACGAGCTTGCGTACCGCCCGCAGCACCAGGCTGTGCTCCGGGTCGACCTCGGCCTCTTGGTGGCGGGCGATCTTGAACGCCGAGTAGAGCAGCAGCGCCCCGAAGATGTAGA
>JAUJLZ010000096.1 GCA_030447125.1 Acidimicrobiales bacterium | reverse complement strand
CGCGCCGCGTTGGCGTCGAGCCATTGGAAGCCGGGGTTGCTCCGGGAGCTGATCAGCGAGCCGTTGTAGGTGAAGTCGACGGCCAGGCCCTGCTCGTGCATGGAGGATCCGGGGCGAGCGGTGGGGGGTGAGCACTGCGAGGCCGGCATCGAGTAGGTGGCGTAGTCGCTGGAGCCGCAGTTGCTCCGGCGCAGGGAGACCTGGGCGGCAGGGTCTCGGAAGCCGCCGCCGGAGAAGTTCATCCCGCTGGCGTCGGCCGCGGCGAGCATGTCTTCCAGCGGCTGGGCGATCTGGGTGCTCACCCGGATGCCCCGCACCGACACGATGGGGCCGCTGCCGACGATCCCGGGGGCCGCTCGGCTGGTGCCGCCCCCACCCCGGCTGGCTCCGCCGCTGCCACCGCTACCCCCGCCCCGGGTGCCGGCGTCGCCGTCGCGAGCCGGTCGGGCCGGTGCCGGGCGGCTGGCCCGGAGCTGGGCGGCGATGCGGGCCTCGTCGGCGCGGATCTGCTCCGCCAGCGTGGCGTCGAGCGCTTCCAGGGAGGCGGCTTCGGCGAGGGTGGCGTCGAGGCGCTGTTCGACGGACTCGGCAAAGTCGGCCTGCTGGTCGCGTGCCGCCTCGAGCTTCTCGACCCGCCCGGCCACTTCGGCTCGCTCCTGTTCGGCGCGCACGGCCGCGGCCTCGGCCTCTTGGCGGCTGCGGGCCAGATCCTCCCGGGCGGCTCGCAGCTCGTCGAGGACCTGAGCGTCGCGCTGGGCCTGGAAGTCGAGCAGGGCGCTGCGGCGGGAGGCGTCGGCGATCGAGTCCGAGGTGAGCACGACGGTCGGGTCGGCGGTGGTGGGCCGCATGTACTCCTCGATGGCCACCTCGCGCACCAGGGCCTGGAGCCCGACGATCTCCTCTTCGGCCCGGCGCTCGTCGGTGCGAGCCTGGGCCAGGCTCTCGGCGGCCAGCTCAGCCGTGCGACGGGCGTCGCCCAGGAGGGACTGCTGGTCGGCGACGTTGGCCTCGAGGTCGGTCAGAGCCCGCGTGACTTCGTCGTTGCTGGCCTTCAGGGCATCGAGCTCGCCGGCCACCGTCGCCTGTTCCGAGCGGATGCGCTCGCGCTCGGACCGCGGGTCGGGCTGCGCCGCGGCACCGGCGGGAGACGGGGTCAGGGTGGCGAGCACCACGGCTGCGGCGGCGACCAGCGCTCGTGCTCTGCCTCCTACCACTGCGTGCACACGCCGTCCCCCTCGATGCTCGTTTCAGGCCTTGCTGGCCCTAGGAGCATCCAGCCCCCCGGTCCCCGTCGTCACGGGGTCGTCATACTGTGACACACCTGGAGCCGGCCCGGGAAACGGCGCCCCTCAGGGGCTAACCGGGGAGGAGTCGGCTCACCACCAGGGCGTCGAGCAGGGGCTCGGCCACCACGCCGAGGGCGACCACCCCGATGCCGCAGGCCACCGTGGCCACGCCGGCCCAGCGCCCGAGGACCGGGACCGGAGCGGCCAGCGGTTGGAAGTAGCTGGGCGCCAGCACCCGGAGGTAGTAGGCGAGGGAGATGACGCTGTTGACCACGGCCAGGACGGCCAACCAGGTGTAGCCGGCGTCGATGGTGGCCCCGAAGAGCAGCAGCTTGGCTCCGAAGCCGGCGAGGGGCGGCACGCCCACGAGGGACAAGAAGCTGACCACGAGGACCAGGGCGAGCACGGGTCGGGCGGCGGCCAGGCCGGCATAGGCCGCCCGATCGGTGCGGCCTCGCAGCTCGACGACCACGCCGAAGGCAGCCAGGTTGGCTACGGCGTAGGCGGCCAGGAAGAACACCAGCGCGCTCACGGCCAGGTCGCTGCGGCCGAGCGCCACCACGGCCATGAGGCCGTAGCCCGACTGTGACACCGCCGACCAGCCCAGCAGCCGGCGGACGTCGTCCTGGCCGAGGGCGGCCAGGTTGCCCAGCGTCATGGTGGCTGCGGCCAGCACGGCGATGATGGCCCGCCAGCCCACGTCGGCCTCGGGCAGCGTCATCGCCACCCGGCCCAGGGCCACCAGGGCCCCCAGCTTGGGGGCCACGGTGAGGAAGGCGGCTGCGGGGGCGGGCGCCCCTTCGGCCACGTCGGGCACCCAGGCGTGGGTGGGCACGGCGCCGAGCTTGAAGACCAGGCCCAGCACCACCAGGCCCGTCCCGGCCACCAGGGCCACGGCGTCGGCGCCGGGCAGGGCGTCGAGGAGGCCGAGCAGGGTGGTGGTGGCGCCCAGCCCGAACAGCAGCACGGCCCCGTAGACCAGGCCGGCGTTGGTCAGGGCCCCGAGGAGGTAGTACTTCATGGCCGCCTCGCCCGCGCGGGGGTCGGCTCGGTGGTAGGCGGCCAGCACGTAGCCGGTGGCCGAGGAGAGCAGCACGCCGAGGATGACGGCCATGAGGTCGGCGGCGCCGGCGAGCACCACCGCCCCCAGGGTGGAGAGCAGGACCAGGGTGTAGTACTCGCCGTGGCGGGCGTCGCCGGCGAACCACTCGACCGACAGCACCACGGTGACCGCGGCCACCGCCACCAGGATGAGCTTGGCCCACACGGCCACGTCGTCGGCCGCGTAGGTGTCGAAGAAGGTCAGGCTCTGGGAGCCCCCCAGCATGGCGGCCGAGGCCACCGCGGTGGCCCCCAGGGAAACGAGGGCGAGCACGGCGGCGCCGGCCTGGGCCCGGCGGGGGGCGAACAGGGCGAACACGAGGGTGACCACGGCGCCGATGATGAGGATGATCTCGGGCGCAACCGACCCCACGGGCATGTCCATGCCGCCCATGCCGCCCTCCATCCCACCCATGCCCTCTCCCATGTGCTCGTCAGCTCCCCAGGAGTCGAGAGGCGGCGGTGTCGATGACGTCGAGCACCCAAGCGGGGGCCACGCCGATGAGCACCACCAGGGCCAGCACGGGCGCCAGAGCGGCCATCTCGGTGCGGGACAGCTCGGGCCAGCTGGCCCAGCGCTCGGGCAGGCCTCCGAGGAAGGCCCGCTGGATCATGCGCAGGAACAGGGCGGCGGTGATGACCAGGCCCACCAGAGCCACGCCGGCGAGGGCCGGGTAGATGGCGAAGGTGCCGGCGAAGACCTGGAACTCGGCCACGAAGCCGGCCAGGCCGGGCAGGCCCAGGCTGGCGAAGGCGGCCAGCACCACCGCTGCCGTCATGGCCGGGGCCCGGGCGGCCAGACCCCCGAGCTCGTCGAGCTCGTAGGTCTCGCCCCGGGCCCACATCGAGCCGGCCAGGAGGAACAGGGCACCGGTGATGAGGCCGTGGGCCACCATCTCCAGGGTGGCCCCGCTCAGCGCCAGTGAGGCGGCGTCGGTGTCGCCGTCAGCCCCCGCCGCGGCTGCGGCCGAGATCCCGAGGATGACGTAGCCCATGTGGTTCACGCTGGAGTAGGCGACCAGCCGCTTGAGGTTGGTCTGGGCCAGCGAGACCAGGGCGCCATAGACGATGCTGACCACGGCCACGATGGCCAGGGGCAGGGCGAAGCGCTGGTAGGTCTCGGGCATCATCGACAACAGGATGCGGACGAAGCCGTAGGTGCCCATCTTGAGCAGGACGCCGGCCAGGATGGCGGACGCCGGCCCGGGGGCGTCGACGTGGGCCGGGGGCAGCCAGGTGTGGAAGGGCACGATCGGGGTCTTGACCCCGAGGCCGATGACGAAGCCGAGGAACACCAGCGTGGCCCGCAGGCCGTCGCCGTCGAGGGGCTGTTGGCGGATGAGCTCGGCCATGTCGAAGGTGCGGGGGTCCGACGACAGGTACAGCCCGAGGATGGCCAGCAACATGGCCAGCGAGCCAGCCAGGGTGTAGAGGAAGAACTTGAGCGCCGAGCGCTGGGAGTCGCCGTGGCCCCACACGGCGATGAGGAAGTACATGCCCACCAGGCTCACGTCGAAGAACACGTAGAACAGGAACAGGTCCAGGGCGAGGAACACGCCGAGGGAGGCGGCCTCGAGGAACAAGAAGGCGGCGAAGTACTGCCGGGCCCGCCCCCGCAGGTCGACCGGGTAGGCGATGCTGACCACGAACAGCAGGGCGGTCATGGCCGCCAGCGGCAGCGACACCCCGTCGACGCCCACCTTGTAGCCCACCCCGAGGGTGGGGATCCACGGCACCGACTCCACCAGCTCGAAGCCGCCGTCGCCGTCAAAGCGCAGCCAGGCCACGACCATGAGGGCCAGGGGAACGGTGGCGGCGGCCAGGGCCAGCAGGCGGGCTGGGCGCTCGCCCAGGCGGCGGGCCAGGAGCAGGATCACGGCGCCGGCCAGAGGCACGAAGATGGACGCGCTGAGCATCAGGACCTCCCGAAGGCCGCGACCGCGACCACGGCCACCAAGCCGAGGGCGACGAGCAGGTAGTAGTGGTGGGACATGCCCGTCTGGAGGCGCTGGCTCTGACGTCCGGCCTGGGTCGTGCCCCGGGCCAGCTCCTCCACGGCCCGGTCGACGGCCCGCTCGTCGGTCGCCCGGGAGAGGTCGGCGCCGTGCAGGGTCATCCCGGCGACGCCCTGGACCACCCCGTCGACGCCCCGCTCGCCCCACCAGGCCAGGAGTCGAGACACTGCGCCGGCCACCCAGACGGCGGCCCGCACGCCGGCATCCACCACCCGGTCGTCGAGGGCGGCCAGGGCCCGGGACAGGGCCAGCACGGGGTCGACCACGAGGTGCTTGGACAGCGCCGGCAGCCCCAGCCAGGCTGCCGCCCCGGACCGGACCCGTTCGGGCAGGCCGAGGGTGGCCAGGCGCCCCTGACGGTCGAGCAGGGCGATCAGCCCGGCGGCGGCAGCCACGGCGGCGACCGACGCGGCCAGCTCCCACGCCTCGCCGGCCACCAGCGCCCCCCCGGTGGCGTCCTCCACCAGCTCGCCGGCACCCGGCAGCCACAGGGCGGAGAGGGCGAGCGTGGCGAAGGCCAGGGCGCCCAGGGCCCAGCGCTCCACCGCCGGGGGACGCTCGATCGGGCCTTTGTGGAGGCTCCGCGTCGTAGAGCGGCCGCGATCCTCCACCAAGCCGGAGTCGGGGCCAAGGCCAGGCCGGGAGCCGGAGTCGGGCCAGGAGCCGGGGTCGGGGTCGGGGACCCCAGACGCGGGGCCGTAGGCGAGCAGGGCCAGGCGACCGGCGTAGAGGGCGCTCAGGAAGGAGGCCACCACCACGCCGGCACCCAGCCAGGCGCTGCTGTGGACGGCCGCGGCCAGGATGTCCTCCTTGGAGCGGGCGGCCCCGAGGGGGGGCACGGCGGCCAGGGCCAGGGCGCCCACGGCCACGGTGGCGGCCACGAAGGGCAGGGCCCGGCCCAGGCGCAGCGAGCGCAGATCGAGGGTGGCGGCGGCGTGGAGGGCGACGCCGGCGCCGAGGAACAACAGGGCCTTGAAGGTGGCATGGGTCACGAGGTGGGCCCCGGCGGCGGCGGTGGACCCGGCCCCCACGGCCACCAGGATGAGGCCGTACTGGGCCGAGGTCGAGGCGGCCAGGGCCCGCTTGAGGTCGGTCTGGACGCTGGCCACCACCCCACCGGCCAGGGCCGTGGCCAGGCCCACGCCGGCCACGGCCGGGCCGAGCCAGGGGGCACCCTCGAGGAGGGGCACGGTACGGGCCAGGGCGTAGGCACCAGCCGCCACCATGGTGGCCGAGTGCAACAGGGCGCTGGCCGGGGTGGGCCCGGCCATGGCCGAGAACAGCCAGGGCGAGAACGGAAGCTGGGCCGACTTGGCCGCGGCGGCCAGCAACAGTCCGGCCGCCACCACGTGGACCGGCCACCCGCTGAGCTCGCTCAGGACGCCGTAGTCGGTGGTGCCGGACACGGCCAGCACCACGCCGGCCGCAGCCACCAGCCCGAGGTCACCGGTGCGGGTGGCGAGCAAGGCGTGCAGGGCCAGGGGCGGGGTCTCGGGGTCGCGCCAGTCGTGGGTGATGAGGGCCCACGAGGCCATGCCCACCAGCTCCCAGGCCACGAGCAGGGTGAGCAGGTTCGACGCCGCCACCAGCACCAACATGGCGCCGACGAAGGCGAGCAGGAGCCCGAGCAGCCGGGCCAGGCCCCGGTCCTGGGCCAGGCTGGCCCCGGCGAAGGCGACCACCGGCAGGGCGATGCCGGGGACGAGCACGACCATGACCCTGGCCAACCCCTCCACGTCGAGGGCGAGGGCCAGGTGCTCGCCCCAGCGCCACGCGGCGCTGGGTTCGGTGGCCGCGGCCCAGATGCCGACGGCCAGCGAGGCGACGCTGCCGGCCACGGCGAGGGGCGCCAGGAGGTGGCGACGGCCGCGGACGCCCAGCAGGGCGGCGGCCCCGGCGAAGGGCACGAGGAGGAGCAACCAGGCGGTCATCGGGACGGTACCGCCACGGACTCGGTCCGACGTCCCGACGGCGGCTGGTGGTGCATCGAGCCCACCAAGTCGACGGGGGCGGCGGAACGGATCCCCATGGTCATCCCTGGAGCTCGTCGAGCATCTCGGTCATGTCGGCCTGGCGGGTGCGGAAGATGGCGATGACCAGGGCGAAGCCCAACGCCGCCTCCACGGCCATGACCGTCATGATGATGACGGTGAGGAGCTGGCCCTTGGGGGCGCCGGCACCACTCATGGCCCACAGGGCCACGGCGGCGAGCATGGCGCCGTTGAGCATGAGCTCGATCCCCATCATGATCATGACGAAGGTCATCTGCGACAGGGCGCCGTAGACGCCGATGCCGAACAGGGCGGCGCTGACCACGAGGAGGATCTGGAGCTCCATCAGTGGTGCATCCCCCCGTGGCCCACGTCGTGGGCGCCGTGGCTCGGGGACCGGTCGGGCGGCTCGGCCGGTGCATCGGGGTCGATCGGCGGCGGCGCCGAGCCTTCTTGGGCGTTGCCGAAGCGGCCCCGCTTCCCGGCGATGGCGATGGCCCCGATCATGG
>JAUJLZ010000095.1 GCA_030447125.1 Acidimicrobiales bacterium | reverse complement strand
ACGGCGGGATCGGCCACGTCGTCGATGGCGTGCTCGGCCAGGTAGGCGTGTTGTTGCTCCATGCCTGCCGGCGCCGCCCACTCGCTCCAGCGCACCTCGGCCACCGGCGAGCGCTCCCGGCACAGCGCCCCCAGGGCGTCGCCCCACATGGCCAACAGGGCGTCCTGCTCGCCCCGCTCCACCAGGGCGAACTGGCGGCCCGAGACCCGCACGCTGGCGGCGCACGTCCCCGCCAGCTGGTCGACGACCACGGCCATGTCCGCCCCGCCGGGCCCGGGTGCCGCCGTCACCACCTGGGTGTCCAGCGGCGGGGGCAACGCCGGGGTGGTCGCCGGGGCGGCGTTGAGCGCGGTGACCGGGGCGAACCAGCTCCGGCCCCGCCGATGGCGCCACCACCGCCAGGCCGAGGGCAGACACACGATGAGCGGCCGGCCGCCCAGGCGGACCAGCGCCGACACGGCGGCACCGACCACCACGGCCCCCACCAGGGGCAAGGGCACGCCGGCGCTGAGGGCCGGGGCGCCCACCACCAGGGCCGAGCCCAAGGTGATGACCTGGGGTCCGTCCAGGCCCAGGAACCACCCGGTGCGGTCCCGAGGAGCGAGGCGGTAGGTGCGCTGGTTCATGGTGTGCTCCCGTTGTCGCTGGAATCGGCCAGGTTCCGGATCCGCTTGGCCCCTTCGCCGGCCGCCGTGGTGGCCAGACCCACCGGAACCGCGGGGGCGGCGGCGGCGACGCCCGACCGCCGGGCACCGCCAATGGGGCCTTGGAGGTTCGCCGCACCTCCGGATTCGGTCCGACCCCGGGGGTACCGGCCGTTGCCTCCCTGCGCACCCGGGCTGCCGTGGCCGTTGTCGCCGGCAGGGCCGCCGCCACCCGAGCCGCCGGCAATACCGGCGCTGCCGGGCCGGGAAGGCGCCCCGTCGCCGCCCGACGACATCGACGGGTTCTCCGCAGCACCGGACGCCGCCTGGCCGCCACCGGTGCCGGCCAGGCGGCGGAGGCCCTGGGCGTAGTAGGCGCTTTGCGCCCCGGTGTGGGCGGCGCGCATCGGGCCCCGGCTGATGCCCTGGGCCACCAGGGCCGCCTCGAACACCGGGAACAGCTTGAGCACCACGAACGGGGCGAAGGCGGCCAGGACCATGAGCGACAGGCCCACCACCAGTCCTCCCACGCTGAGGCCCACCTGGGTGCCCACGTCGTTGGGGTTGGGCCCCGGCGCACCGAGGTTGCCCGGGCCCCCTCCGGACAGCGCCACCGAACCGAGGCCGAGCGCCAGGGCGATGACGAACTTGCTGGCGATGAGGGCCAGGCCGATGCGACACAGCTGGTGCCAGGCACCCGACAGCGCCGGCCACACCCGCACGGCCAGCACCAGGGGCGAGAAGGCCAGCAGCAGGTAGATGAGCGCCGAGCGCACGGCCAGCTCGATCCACACCAGGATGGCGGCGAGGATGAACGCCGGGATGAGGATGAACCCGAACAGCCCGAAGCTGAGGATGCTCTCCGGCTCGCCGAACTGGAAGGCGGCGGCGATGTTCTCCGGCGCACCGGCCAGCACCCACGACGACACCCCGTCGGTGGCGGCCAGCAGCACCCCGGTCACGGTGGTGATGGCCACCATGGCGAACACCGACAGCGGGGCCTCCACCGCGGCGGTGCGCACCATGGCCCCGACGTCGCCGCGGACCAGGCCCTGGACGATGGCGGCCAGCACGAACAGCAGCAGCAGGGCGCCGGCGAAGGTCAGCACCGAGGCCCAGATCTCCTGGGCCCGCCGTCCCGCCCACCAGCCCTGGTCCAGGCTCACCGTGGAGGAGGAGTCCAGGTAGTGCAGCACCTGGCTCACCACGGTGTTGGCGGCGTTGGCCATGGCCTGGGCCAGGCGGGTCATGAAGAACTCGAAGGCCGACTCGGCCGCCTTGGAGGCGGCGTTGCCCAGGCCCTCGCCGATGGCGTCCACCGGGTTGGGAAGCGCCAGCTCGCTCACGGCACCGCCTCGAAGCCGGCCAGCAACGCCTCCAGCTCCGCCGCTGAGGCCGCCTGCTGAGGGCCGGGATCGGGCCGGGGACCGGGGGACTCCGACAGCGCCGCCACCCGCCAGTCACCCCGCTGGCGCACCAGGCGGTAGGACTCGGTGACCCACTCCTCGTAGGTGGGGAGCTGGGCCCCGCCCACCACGCCCACGTACCACACGTCCACGTCCATGGCGCCAGGTCCGGCTTCGACCGCTCGCACCGCCAGGGGCGCCACCCGGTAGCGCAGCGATCCCCTCGGCCACCGGGCCCGGATCTCCCGTAGGCGGGTGGCCACGTCCTCGGCCAGGGCGTCGGCGGCCTCCTCGGTGGCCATGGCCCGCCGCGCCGCCTCGGCCGCCGGCTCGCTCATCTCCACCAGCGCCTGGTTGAGCCGGACGAAGCTGATGGCCGCCGCCACCGCCCCGGCCCGGTCGGCGGGGAACCCCATGGGCACGCCGTCGACCACGGTGGTGGGGCCGGCGTCGTTCCTGGGCGGGAGGCCACCGGCGTCGTTGCCCGCTGGGCAGGGAACCTCCGTGGAGCTCACCGTCGCCGGCACGGCCGGCTGTGACCGGGGCGCACCGCAGGCGACCAGGGCAGCGCCGGCGACGACGACGAGCACCGGCAGACGCCGGGAGCTGGACACCACGGCGCTCACGCCTGGGCGGCGTTGAACAGGGTGTTCACGATGATGGGGGCCAGGCCGGTGAGCACCGCCCCCACGGCGCCGGCGGCGGCCAGGACCTTGCCCTTGCCCGACTGGAACCCGTTGCCGAACTGCTGGGAGAACCCCCAGATGCCGGCGCCGATGAGCAGGCTGGCCACCGATCCCCACAGACCGAACTGGCCGGCCCAGTTGATGAGCTTCTGGACCATGGCGCCGCCGGGAAAATCAGTGGAGGTGGGATTGACCTGGACCTGCGCCAGGGCCACCTGGGCGTGGGCCACCGCGGTCTGCGCATGGGTGGCCACGAGCACCGCCACGGTGGTGGCCAGGGTCATGATCCAGGTCCGGATGTGGCCGAGGCGACGGCCGGAGAACGACATGGGCATGGGAGGTGCCTTTCAGCTCAGCGGTCAGTCCTCCCACTACTGGTGGAGCCACCACCCCGAAACTGACAGCGTCCGAGACAAAAGTTGGCCCGGCCCGCCCGGCCGCCCGGCACACCGCGGCACAGAGGGGGCCACGGCCGCCTTAGCTGGCGATGGGCTCTCGGTCCTCTCTAGAGGTCTCTGGGCCCGCTCATCGCTCCGACAAGAGCTGTTGACGGCCCATGGCGAGCGCATCTCCACGACCCTGCTGGGGGCCGCCCCATTCGCGTGTTCATACTTAAGCGTTCTTGCCGCGACACGGCCAACCTGGCCGCGATTCCTACTTTGGGCTGCTCCGCTTGTGCGGCTTGACAGGCACGGACTTCGGGCCCGGCTTTCCTCCCGGCCCCTTCCATGCGGGATCCTTCGGGGTAGACCGCTTATGCGGCTTAACGGGCACCTTCTTCGTCATCGATGTCTCCTGCGGTCGCTGTTGGTCCGATTGTCCCCGCGGCATGTGACAAGAACCATGAACGGCATGCTTGCTATTCCAGACCAGGCAGGCGTCGTCGCCCCGGCAGGCCTGTGCAGAGCCTGCTCCTGCTCGGAGCGAGTCTGGACGGGGCTGCTGGCGTCCTGCGGGGCCGGCCCGCCCGACGGTGGCGACTACGGGCTCAACCCGAGCGCGCCCGCAACCCGGCGGCGAGCTGCTCGTAGAGGCTGGCGCACTCGGGAGCCACGCCGCCGAAGGGATCCAGCACCTCCTCGGCCCGCCGACGGGCCCGGTAGGCGGCGTCGAGGCCAGGGCGGTCGCCTCGGTGGGCGGCCACGCGCATCTCCCAGTCGAACAGCGACAGCTGCTCGGGCATGGCCGCCAGGCCCTGGCGCGTGGCCCACGCCGCGGTGTCGGGATCGTCCTGGGACAGCGCCAGCGCCGCCAAGGTGTCGGCGGCCCGGGTGATGGCCACCTGCATGTCGTAGACCAGGTGCTCGCTCCACGCCCACACGTAGGTCCCGTTGGCCACGCCGGCGAAGGGCTCGCCCCGCACCAGGCGAAGCGCCTCGGACCACAAGGTGATGGCCTCGCCGGGAGCGGCGTGAGCAGCAGCGCCGGCCAGCTGCTGGAACACCGTCCAGCTGCAGCCCACCCCGGGCCCGAGCCGGTAGGCGCCGCCGGCGGCCTCGGGGAGATGGGCCGGGCCACCGAGGTGCCGGCGGGCCCGGGAGACGGCCTGGACGAAGGTCTTGGTCTTCACCTCGGTGTCGGGCCACACCGCGCAGCGGAGGCGCTCGGCCGGCACCGGGTCGGGGTGGGTGGCCAGGTAGACGACCAGCTCCTGGAGCTTGCGGCGCCGACCGATGGGCTCGGCCCAGCCGGTGACCTCCACCGGGCCGAGGACGTCGACCCACACGTCGTGGCGCCGACGCCGGGGCCGTGGAGGGACCCGGGGAGCCTCGGCGTTCAGCTCGACCAGGGGGGCCACGTCGTCGTCGTGGCTGGCGGCGGACAACAAGGCGGCGGCACCGGCGACGGCGGTGGTGTCCAGGTCGCCGACGTCGGTCTCGGCCACCGGCGCAGCGGTGGCCTCGGCCCAGCGGTCGATGTCCCCGGTGGCGCGTAGGTCGGCCACGTCGAGGCCCACCGGCCCTTCGAGCCGGGCGAAGCCCTCGGCCACCACGCTCAGGCGCCACCGGGCGGCGTCGACGGGCCCCCGGGCGACCACCGCCACCCCCGAGCCGGGGGCGGCGTGGCGGGCCAGCTCCTCCAGGTCCTCGCCCGGGCCGGGGGTCTCCAGCACGGCCACGGTGGGCAGCCAGTGCTCATCCCCCTGGTCGAGGCGGGCGGCCAGGGTCGAGGGCCGCTCACCCAGGGCGTCGCCGGTGGATGCCGCCGTGGCCGCCACGTGCTCGCGCAGCGAGGCGAGGTCCTCGACCACCGTCACCCCCTCCACGTTCGCCAGCGACGCCGGGCCGCCCATGAGGCGCAGGTCGATCCCCTCGGCCCACGGCGCACTGGCCAGCTCCACCGCGGCCCCGGCCAGCAGGGCGCTCACCCGGGCGGTGTCGCCTTCCACCGACAGCACGCCCAGGGCCTCCAGGTTCACCAGCACGGGACCCTCGGGTGAGACGCCGATGCTCACCAGCGCCGGGAAGGGAGCGACGTGGTCGCCGGCCCGCTGCTGCAGCTCAGCCAGCTCGAGGCCGGGATCCAGGCGCCACACGTGACCCTCGTCGACGGCGGTGAAGCTGGGAGGTGCCTGCTCGCTGGGCTCGGCCAACAGCACCTCCAGGCCCAGCTCGCCGGCGCGCACGCAGGTGACCTGCGGCACCGGAAGCGACCCTTGGCGCAGCTCGGCGCCGAGCACCCGTAAAGCGGCGTCGATCCAAGCTGACGCCTGGTCGGCGGCGATGGCCCGGATCCGGCGCTCCAAGGGCTCCAGCTCCGGGTCGGCTCGCACCATGTCGCGGCCCGGGCGATGGCGGGCCACCTGGATGCGGCGCCGGCGGTTGAGGTGCAGCGCCACCCCTCCGGCGGCGAACGCCGGCAAACCCAGGGCCAAGGCCGCGGCCAGGCGCATGGCGTCGCGCCCCAGCGGGATGGGATCGGGCACGGCCGTCCTGCGTGCTCGGGAACCGTCGGTCGGCGCCGCGGTCGAGGTCGGCGACGGGGAGGCCCCCGTGGCGCCGGGCGCCACCGAGGTCGGGGCAGGCGGAGACGCCACCGTCGAAGGCGGCACCGTTGCGACGGGTGCTGGCTCAGCGCTCGGAGACGGAGGAGCCGCGCCGGAAGTGCCGGTCTCGCCCGCCGGCGGCGAGGCGGGACGGAGGTCGGGCCCGGCGGCGTCGGCCGGCAGGCGCAGCTCCATGCCGGGATAGACCCAGTGCTGCGGGTCGTCGGCCAGGGAACGGCCCGAGGGCTGCGACGCGCCGGCGTTGAGCTCGAGCACCTCGCCCCAGCGCATGGGGTCGCCCAGGTAGCGCTCGGCGATGTTCCACAGGCAGTCCCGCCGTTCCTCCCAGGTGCGCACCACGTACGACGCAGCCGGAACCTCGGCCACCTGTGAAGCGACGGCGACGGCAGGCGCCGGAGAGCTGGCGGGCAGCGGGGCCAGGGCCATGGTGTCGTCCAGCACCGCGGCGATGCGGGGCCGCTCGCCGGCCAGCGCGGCGCTGGGAAGCACCGGGCCAGCCACGAACAGGCCGGCCACCAGCCAACTCGCCACCCGGGGCGCCAGTCCGTGTCGATGCGCCGACACCGGTACCGCCTCCCCGGTGGCCATGGCCCGGCGCTGGGCGGCCAGGGCGACCACGACGTGTCGGAGCAGCTGGACCCACAGCACCCAGGCCAGCAGCGCCAGCACGCCGGCCACGAAGGCCTCGTCGGGGGTCCAGCCCTCGGCCAGGGCCGAGCG
Organism: Acidimicrobiales bacterium; assembly: GCA_030447125.1. The sequence goes on along the minus strand of JAUJLZ010000095.1, from coordinate 441 downwards.
GACCTGCTCGGCGCTGGGCCAGCGCCGGGGAAGGGGCCAGCCCACCAGGCCGACCAGGGCGGCGGGCATGCCGGCGACCACGGCGAGCAGTCCCAGCGCCGAGACGGCCTTGCGTGCCGGTGGTGTCATAGCCCCTCTCCGGTGTCGATGCCCCGCACCGAGCGGGCCTGGCCCCGGCCCGAGACGGTCACGGCGTCCATGCCCACGAGGCGCAGCAAGGTCATGGGCTGGGCGAAGCGCAGGCTCACCGTCACCCGGTCGGCTTGCACCTCCACGGCGCCGGCGTGCCCGGCGGCGGCCAGGTAGCCCTGGGCGGCGGCCACGGCGGCGTCGGGGTCGAGCACCACATCGCCCCCGGTGCGGTAGGCGGAAGGGGCCAGGGCGATGGCGCCGGCCCGGGCCGCCCCGTTGGCGTGGTCGATGGCCCGGCGCCGGGCGGCG
>JAUJLZ010000094.1 GCA_030447125.1 Acidimicrobiales bacterium | reverse complement strand
GCCACCCTCGGCGCCAGCTCGTCGTCCACGACCACGTCCTCGGCCACCACGTCGGTGCGCAGGCCCTTGATCGAGGGTTGGCGGAGCAGGCCCGACTCGGTGACCTCGCTGTAGGCCACCTCGACCACGAGGAGGGGTCGGACGAAGCGCAGCGGGGTGGCGGGCACGTCGACGAAGGGCGAGGTTGGGGTCTCGATCTGGGCGAACAGCCGCCGGAGCTGTTGGATCGTCGCCTCGGTCAGGCCTGATCCGGCCTGGCCCACGTAGACCAGGCGCGGCGGACGACCTCGGCGCTCAGCCTCACCCGGGCCCACGTCGAAGCAGCCCAGCGCCAGCGAGCCGATGCTCGTGGCCCGCGATCCCTGGCCCGCCGACCAGCCGCCGACCACGAGCTCCCGGCGCCGCCCGCACTTGATCTTCCACCACGCCGCCGATCGCCGGCCGGGCTGGTAGCGGGCCTCGCGGTGCTTGGCCATGAACCCCTCGAGGCCGACCTCCCGACAGGCCTGGAGGATCTCGTCGGGTGCGGCGTCGAGCACGGGCACGGTCTGCCACGCCGGCCCCTGTAGCCCGAGCTCCTCGAGCATCCGGCGCCGCTCGTGTTGGGGGCGCTCGACCAGGGCCACGCCGTCGAGCCACAACACGTCGAAGGCCATGAACGTCACCGGCGTCTCGGACAGGAGCCGGGCGGACGGCGACGTGACGTGCATCCGTCGCTGGAGGTGCTGGAAGCTCGTCCGGCCGGCGGCGTCGAAGGTCACCACCTCCCCGTCGAGGACGGCCTCATGGCCCTCGAGGGTGACGGGGAGGGCGGCCAGCTCCGGATAGGTGGAGGTGATCTCGCCTCCCCGGCGGTTGGTCAGGACCACTCGGTCGGCCTCCACGATGGCCACGACCCGCTGGCCGTCGAGCTTGGGCTCGAGCTGGTGGTCGGCCGGAACCGGGGGCATGCCGTTCCCCCCGGCGAGCATGGGCAACAGGCGGGGGACCTGCCTCGGGAAGCTGTCCACGTCTTCATCGTGCCAGTCCTAGGACTTCGACCTCGTCTCACGTGGCGTTCCAGGCGAGGCGCCAAGAACCCCCTGCGTCGCGCCCCAACCGGGCCGGGACCACGACGGGCCGGGCGCCGCCATCCACCTGGCGCTCCCAACGCAGCGCTCTCGCCCCGAGTGCCCCGGGCGACGGGAGGATCTCCACCACGAACCCGTCGTCGACCACGGCCAGGCCTCGTGCCCAGACGTCGAGGGCCCAGCCCACCCCGAGGGTGACCGTGGCCCGGGCGCCGAAGCGGTCGATGCTGCCGACGGCCCCGGGCAGGCGGCCTGGTCGGGCCAGCTTCACCTCGACCGCCGGGGTACGACCGCACTCGAGGCGCCGGGACCACTGGGCGACGTGGTCGCTCAGGGGCGCTCGGGCCCGGTCCCCCAGCTGGCGCTCCAGCAGCCGTTCGTGGCCGGAGTCGGAATAGGCCGACGCTCGCCAGGCTCGCTCCCAGGTGAGCAGGAGCGAGAGCTCGCTGGGTTCGACCAGCGCGCCGGGGCCGAGGATGCGCTCGGGACCCAACCGGTCGCGCATCTGCACGTACAACTCGGGGGAGGTGGCCCAGGAGTGGAGGTCTCGCCACTGCTTCACCAGGCGCAGGCACGCCGGGGTCTCGGCGCCGAGCGCCTTCATGGCCCGTTCGGCCTCGAGGTCGTGGTCCTCGACCACCAGGCTGCCCCGTCGCCAGCTCACCCGGTGGCGCTCGCCGCTGCACTCCACCAGTTCGGTCACCGGATCCAGGCGGTCGCACCACCGCCGGGCCACGTCCGCCTCCCTGCCGACGGTCCGTCAGGCGGCGAGGTCGAGGTGCACGACACGTGTCCACGCCGGGGTGGCCCAGACCTGTCCGCCCCGCACCCCTGCCTCGGCGCCGACCAGGCCGACCACCACCTGCATGCCCTTGGGCGCCTCCGCCGGCCACGAGGTCATCCCGTCGGTGAGCACCACCAGCACCGAAGGGCGGGGTCGCAGGAGGCTGACGGCCTCGATGCCGGCGGCCATGTCGGTGCCCCCGCCGCCCACCAGCTCGACCTGGCCCACGTTGGTGACCCGGCGGTCGGTGTGCACGGCGGCGTCACCTGTGAGCACGCGCAAGCGGCCCCGACCCACGCCCACGCCCCGCAACAGGCCCTCGACCTCGGCCAGCACCCGGGCCAGGGCCTCGCCGTCCATGCTGCCGGAGGTGTCGCACAACACCGCCACCTCGGGCACGGGGCGCTCCAGCGCAGGCAGGACCACGTCGGGACTCGATCCCGCTCGCCGTGACGGCCGGCGGTAGCTGTAGTCGGCCCGTCCGGCCACGGTGGTGATGCCCTTGCGGACCTCGGCGGCCAGCACGCGGCGCCAGTCGACCTTGGGCTCCAACACCTCGGCCGCCCAACGCTGCCAGCCGGCGGCGATCCGACCCCGACCCGAGCGGGCGTAGTCGACCACCCGGCTGGCCGTCTGGCACTGGAGCATCTCCCGCTCGCCCACGGGGACGCCGCCACCCGCGTCGCCGGCCAGCTCCCACGGTCGGGCCTTGGCGTCGGACCCACTGCCGCAGTCGTGATGGTCGGGCGTGGCGAAGTCGCCCACGTGGAGGTACTCCTCGGCCAAGCGGCCCGCCTCGCAGCCGAGGGTGGCGGGCAAGACCACCTCGCCGGGCAGGCGCAGGTCGGGATGGGTCAGGTCGTCGTTGATCTCGGCGTCGGCGGCCAGGGCCCAGTCGTCGGCCTCGGCCTGGCTGAGGCCAAGGGCCCGGGCCCGCCCGGCGTGGTCGCGCAACAGGTGCCCGGTGTGGTGGACCAAGAGGCTTCCCAACTCGGCCACGCTCCAGCGCCGCACCACCTCGGGGTCGACGTAGAGCCGCCAGGCCTCGTCGACCGTCGCCCCGTCGAGGCCGGGAACGGCCACCACGGTGGAGGCGAACAGGGCCGAGGCCAGGTAGGGGTGGCGGGCCACGGCCCACAGCCGGGCCGACGCCAACTTCGCCGTGTCCAGCTCACTCATGGGCGCAGCATCGGCCGAAGGCCGATTCCTCGCTCTCAGCCCGAAGACGGGTGGTACCCCAGGGAGCCGGAGGGGTGGCACCGAGGGGAGGGGCCCACGGGTGCCGAAGGCACCCGATGGGAGGGGTCCCGCTCGGTGACAGGACCCGTCCGGCGGGCGAGACGGGGGAGCGGGACCCGGCGCCCCTCACAGGAGACCGGCTTCTTTGAGCAGCGGAGCGAACAGCTTCACCTCGGGCGGCGCCACCGCCGACGGGGGCCGGCACTGGGCCAGGGTGCGGGCGGCCACGGCGGCCACGTCCGGCGCGCTGCGGCCCACTCGGGCCACCACCTGCCACCCCGCCTGCCAGCGCTCGAGCGTGGGCTGGGCGGCCACTGCCGCGGCCACGGCCGAGAGGGCGGCGTAGGCCCGGTCGCCCCGCTCGGGCATCACGAAGCGTTCGGGGTCGGCCAGCACGGCCTCGGGGTCGGGCAGGTCCATCTCCGAGCGCCACAAGAGGAGCTCGGTGCCGGGCCCGGGTCCGAGGGCACCGCTGATGAGGGCCGTGATGGCCTCGGTGGAGGCACCCGTCGCCTCCGCCGCGGCCAGCAGGCGGGCCGCCATCTCCCAGGTGCGGGGGCTGGGCCAGCCTCGCCCGGCCCGAGCCGCATCCGTGGGCAGGGCGCAGGTCAGCCCGGGGCGAACGGTGACGAAGGCGGCCACCAGGGCCTGGGTCTGGGCCAGGCCGTCGCCGTCCCAGCCCGGGGGCAGGGCGGGGATGGCGGCGACGGGGAACCCGCCCACCAGGCCCTGGGCGAAGGTGGCGGCGTCGACCTCCCAGTCGAGGTGGCAGAAGCGGTTGGCCAGGGGAGCGGAGAGGTCCCAGCCGTCGGCGGCCTGCTCCGGCGGGTTGGCCGACGCCACCACGACCACCTCCTCGGGGAGCTCGAGGTCGCCCACCACCCGCTCGAGCACCACCCGCAACAGAGCGGCCTGCACGGCGGGCGGGGCGGTGGAGATCTCGTCGAGGAACAGCAGGCCCCGCCCGACCTCGGCCAGGCGCTCGGCCCAGCGGGGCGGGGCGAAGTGCACCACGCCGTCGACCACCACGGGCAGGCCCGAGAAGTCCGAGGGCTCGCGGATGGCGGCGATCACGGTCTCACACGGCCAACCGGCGGTGTCCGCCATGGCCCGGATGGCCGAGGTCTTGCCCGTTCCCGGCGCGCCCCACAACAGCACGGGCACGCCGGCGGCCACGGCCACGCCCATGGCCTCCACCGCCGCCCGCTGGCCGCTCATACCGGCCACCCTACGGCCTGGCTCGTGGGTCGGGCTCGATCCTCGACCGGTCCCGGGTAGCGTCGCCTCGTCGTGGGACGAAGCTTGAGGAGAAGGCCGCAGATGCGACGACGCCTGCTCGTTCTGACCACCGCGGTGCTCGCCGTGGTGGCCAGCGGCTGCGAGGTGGCCCTCGACGTCGTCCTCGATCTGGCCCGGGACGGCTCGGGCCAGGTGCAGGTCGACGTCGCCCTCGACGCCGAGGCCGCCGGGAGGGTGGATCTGGCCGACCAGCTCCGGGTGGACGACCTGGAGCGAGCGGGGTGGACCGTGGCCGGGCCCCAGCGGACCGACGACGGGTCGACCGTGGTCAGCGCCGTCAAGGCCTTCGCCACCCCTGAGGGCGCCGTCGACGTGCTCGAAGAGGTCAGTGGGGCCGACGGTCCCTTGCGCGACTTCGAGGTGGCCCGCCAGTCGTCGTTGCTGACCACCACCTATGCCTTTGACGGCCTCATCGACCTCCGTGCCGGCATCGAGGGCTTCAGCGACGACGAGCTACGCCAGGCTCTGGAAGGCAGCGGCTTCAGCCTCGCTGGTGCCGAGCTGGAAGAGGCGATCGGCGACGAGGTGGCCGACGTCTTCCACTTCGAGGTGCGCACCCAGCTCCCCGGCGAGATCGAGGCGGCTGCGCCGGGCCTGGTCACGTCCGAGGGGGCGGTGTGGCGCCCGGCGGTGGGCGAGCAGGTGGCCTTGTCGGCCACGTCACGGCTCCTGCACACCGAGCGCCTGGTCTGGCTGGCGACGGCCGCCGCCAGCGCTCTGGCCCTGGTGGTGCTCCTGGTCCGCAGCCGTCGTCGCCCCCGCCTCGAGCCGGGGTAGGACAGGCCCAGCTCCCGACCCCGCCGCCCAGGACCCGGCAACGCTGTCCCAGGCCGTCTCTACCATGCCCGGCATGGCCAAGACCCGTCTCGTCCACCGCTGCACCGACTGCGGCGAGGGCAGCCCCCGGTGGCTGGGCCGGTGCCCCGCCTGTGGGGGCTGGAACACCCTGGCGGGCGAGGCTGTGCCCGACGACCAGCCGGGGTGGATCGCGGGCCTGCCCGCCACCCCCACCCGACCCGTGCCCATCGGCGAGGTCGACCTGGACTCCTGCGGGCAGCGCTCCACGGGCATGGGCGAGCTCGATCGCGTCCTCGGCGGGGGCCTGGTGCCGGGCTCGGTCACCCTGGTGGGGGGTGAGCCCGGGATCGGCAAGTCCACCTTGCTCCTCCAGGCCCTGGCGGCCATGGCCGGCGCCGGGGCCCGCACCCTGCTCGTCACCGCCGAGGAGTCCGCCCCCCAGGTGCGGATGCGTGCCGACCGGCTCGGAACCCTGGCCTCCGGGCTGCACCTGCTGGCCGACGCCGTGCTGCCATCGGTGCTCGGCCACATCGACGAGCTTGCACCCGATGTGGTCGTGGTCGACTCCATCCAGACGGTGTTCGACCCCGACCTCGGCTCGGTGCCCGGCTCGGTCACCCAGGTGCGCGAGTGCGCCCACCGCCTGGTGGTGGCGGCCAAGGAGCGGGCCATGAGCGTGGTGTTGGTGGGACACGTCACCAAGGAGGGCTCGCTGGCCGGTCCCCGGGTGCTCGAGCACGTGGTCGACACCGTGCTCGCCTTCGAGGGGGACCGTCACCACGCCCTGCGCCTGGTGCGAGCGGTCAAGCACCGCTTCGGTTCGGCCGAGGAGCTGGGCCTGTTCGAGATGACCGATGCCGGCCTGATCGGCGTCCCCGATCCGAGCGGGCTGTTCCTGGCCGACCGCCGACCGGGTGTGGCCGGCTCGGTGGTGGTCCCCACCATGGAGGGCCACCGCCCGCTGCTGGTCGAGGTGCAGGCCCTGGTGTCGCCCACCAACCTCGCCCAGCCCCGGCGCTCAGCCCAGGGCCTCGACCATGGTCGCCTCACCCTGCTCCTGGCCGTGCTCGGCTGCCGGGTCGATCTTGCCTCGCACACGGGGGTCCTGGGCACGTCCGACGTCCACGCCTCGGCGGTGGGGGGCGTGCGGGTGGTCGAGCCTGGGGCCGACGTGGCCCTGGCCCTGGCCCTGGTGTCGTCGCTCACCGGGCGCCCTGTGCCCGCCGACCTGGTGGCGGTGGGCGAGGTGGGCCTCGGCGGCGAGCTCCGCCAGGCGGCCCAGACGCCCCGCCGTCTGGCTGAGGCCGCCCGCCTCGGATTTCGTCGGGCCGTGGTGCCGGCCTCGGCACCCGCAGCGCCCGCCGGCATGGTCCTGCATCGGGCCGCCACCCTCACCGAGGCCATCCACCGGACCTGGGGGAGCCGGGGTCCTTGACAGGAGCAGCTCGGCGCCTGGCTACCGAGGGTGCACAACCCACCGCAGGGGGAAGGGTGTCCCGGCGATGGCCATCACCACCGACACTAGGATCGCCGCCGTGGCACCTCGCCGTGGCTCCATGCTCTTGGAGGCCCTGGCCTCGGTGGCGCCCGGCAAGCCCCTACGGGAGGGCCTCGACCGCATCCTCCAAGCCGAGATGGGGGCACTCGTGGTGGTCGGCGACGGGCCCGAGGTGCTCAACATCTGCTCCGGGGGCTTCCTGCTCGACGCCGCCTTCAGCCCTCAGCGCCTGTCCGAGCTGGCCAAGATGGACGGCGCCATCATCCTGGCCGCCGACGCCAGCCGCATCG
>JAUJLZ010000093.1 GCA_030447125.1 Acidimicrobiales bacterium | reverse complement strand
GTGATCGCTCATAGGTGCGCCCCTAGTGTCCTGTCCGGCAGAAGAAGCGAATAGCGACGGCGTCGGCGTCGGTGTCGTTCCCGCATATCGGCCGGCACGGCTGGCGGATGTGGCCGTAGTGGCGCTCCAGGAAGCGTTCGAGGGCATCACGGTCGCCGTCGCTGGCGGCCGCGACCAGCTTGCCGTCGGTGGTGTCTGCGGCAGCGATGATGGCACGAGACTACGACGCCGGCGCCCGGGCGTCACCCGCAGCCGGAGTGGCGTTGGCTTCCCGGACGCCAGGGACGCGCCGCCGGCGGTCCCAGCGGGCCCCACCTTCGACGTTGTGGGGATCGAGGGCGTCCCGCAGCCCGTCCCCGGCCAGGTTGAAGGCCAGGACCATCACGGTGATGGCGATCCCCGGGGGGAAGATGAGCTCGGGGTGCGAGGTGAAGAACCCGCGGGCATCCGACAGCATGGCCCCCCACTCGGGCGTGGGTGAGGTGACCCCGAAGCCCAGGAAGGACAGGGCCGAGACGGCCAGGAGGACGCGGCCCAAGTCGATGGTGCTCAGCACGATGACCGGGCCCAGCACGTTCGGTGCCAGATGGCGGGCGGCGATGCGGACCCGGCTGGCGCCGGCCGCCTCGGCCGCGGTGACGAACTCCCGCGCCCGCACCGACAGAGCCATGCCCCGGACGACCCGGGCGTAGGTGGGCCAGCCGACGAGGATCACCGCGATGATGAGGTTGCTCAGGCCCTGGCCCAATAGGCCGACGACCACCAGCATGAGAACAAGGGTGGGCAGGGCCAAGAAGACGTCGGCGATGCGGTTGACCACGGTGTCGGTCACCCAGCCGAAGCTGGCCGACGCCAGTCCGAGGACCAGTCCGACCACGGTGATCCCGGCGCTGGCGGCCAGGGCCATCCCCAGGCTGTAGCGGCCGCCGTGGAGGAGCCGGGAGAGGATGTCGCGCCCGAGCTGGTCGGTGCCCAGCGGGTGCTCGGCGCTGGCCGGGGCGTAGCGGTCGGCCACGTCCTGGTCGATGGGGCCCTGCGGCGAGATCCAGGGAGCCAGCAACACGGCCAGTGCCACCACGGTGGCGATGCCCAGGCCCACAACCGCCGCCTTGTCGCGGAGCAGGCGGCGCAGGGGACCGGCTCTGGTCACCTCGCCCTGGGGAGGTTGGCGATCAGCCACCGGCACCGGCTCCCTGGAGGTGGATCCGGGGGTCGAGCACCCGGTAGGAGAGGTCGACGGCCAGGTTGAGCAGCACGTAGAGCACCCCGGCGAACAGGACGATCCCCTGGATCAACGGGTAGTCCCGGGCCCCGATGGCCTCGAAGAGCAGCCGCCCGAGACCCGGCCAGGCGAAGATGAATTCGGTGATCAGGACGCCGTCGAGCAGGCCGGCCAGCAGCACGCCCAGGTAGGTCACCACCGGGATGGAGGCGTTGCGCAGGCCGTGGCGGATTACCACCGCGGTGGCCGACAGGCCCTTGGCCCAGGCAGCGCGCATGTAGTTCTCGCCGAAGGTCTCCAGCAGGCTGGAGCGCAGCAGACGGGAGACCACGGCCAGGGGCAGGACGGCCAGGGTGAGGGCGGGGAGCACCGAAGTCTCGAAGCTCCCCCGCCCGGCGACGGGCAACCAGCCGAGGCGCACGGCGAAGACGTAGATGAGCACGTAGGCGAGGAAGAACCCGGGCACCGAGGCGCCGACCAGGGTCAACAGGCGCAGGACGTGGTCTGGCCAGCGGTTGTGGAGCATGGCCGCCGCCAGCCCCAGGGGGATCGCAATGGCCAACACCAGGACCACGGCGAAGACGGCCAGGCCGGCGGTCACCTTGAACGCCCGCCAGATGTCGGTGGTGACCGGGATGCCCCGGTCGAACCCCACGCCCAGGTCACCGGTGAGCGCCCCCCCCAGCCACGACAAGTACTGCACCACCGCTGGGCGGTCCAGGCCCAGCTCGGCCCGCGTCTCGGCCACGTCGGCCTCGGTGGGCTCGACCGAGCCGAAGCGCTGGCGGGTCAGCTCCTCGGCAGGGTCGCCGGGGGCCATTGACACCAAGGCGAAAATGAGGATGGACAGCCCGAGGAGCGTGGGGACGGCGACCAGCAACCGGCCGGCCACGTAGCGGCCCATGTCAGGCCGTGTCGGCGCTCGCCCGGCTCACTCGGTGGTGGACTTGGTCAGCGAGGTCCAGACCTGGTTGGTGAACGACGGGTGCGGGTCGCCGAGATCCACTCCGGCGCTCATGGCGTACACCCGGAACACCCCGGCGAGGGGCACCACGATGTGGTTCTCGTTGATGAGGTTCTGCATCATCTTCGCCGCCGCCATCTGGGCCTCCTCGGTGGTGGTGGCCGCCAGCGACTCCGCGGCGAGGGTGTCGAACTCGCCCCCGGGGGCGAACTGAGCGGTGTTGTCGTTCTCCGAGTACATGCGCAGCACGGGCAGGAAGGCGGGGTTACCGTCGTTCTGGTTGGGCGGCTCCAGGTCGAGGTCGAAGTCGCCGTTGCCCTTGTCGTAGGCGGCGTTGCGAGCGGCCCGGTCGACCGGCTGGATCGTCTCTGTGGCCATGCCCACCTCCTCGAGCTGGCTCTCGAGGAGGGTCAGCGCCGTCTCGGGCACTTCCTGCTGGCCGAGGAGCTTGAGCGACAGGGCCCGGCCGTCCTTGCTGCGCATGCCGTCGTCGCCCGCCACCCAGCCGGCATTGTCGAGGACCTGGCGGGCCTGCTCGGGGTCGAAGGGGACGGGATCGACCAGATCGGCGGCCTCCCCCAGCACCGCTGGCGGCGCCATCAGGCGGCCCGGCTCGCCGTTGCCCTCGAGCACCACGTCGACGTAGGTCTCGGGGTCAATGGCCAGCGATACCGCCTGGCGTACGGCCGGATCCGCCGTCACCCGGCCCTCGCTCTTGTTGATGTAGATGAGGTGGTTGCGCCCGGGGGGAGAGGAGACCACGCGCACGGCGTCGCTGCTCTCCAAGCCTTCGACCGCCTCGGGGGGGACGTCGATCACGAAGTCGACCTGGCCGGCCTGGAGGGCCTGGATGCGGGTCTGGGGGTCGGGGATGAACTGCACCTCGAGGCGCTTGGCCTGGGGCTTGGTGCCCCAGTAGTCCTCGTTGCGCTCCACCGTGGCCCGCTCGCCCGGCTGGTAGTCGACCACCTTGAACGGGCCGGTGCCGGCGTAGGGCGGGCTGTCGTTGTGCTGGCCCTCGGGGACGATGGCGCCTTCGGGGTGCACGATCTGCTCGGGGAGGCGAAGGTTCGTCTCCACCGGGGTGAAGTCCACGGTGAACTGGTCGACCTTGATGACCGAGTCCGGTCCGAGGGTGTCGGCCACGGTGGAGAGCGTCTTGCCCTCCATGTCGACCTGGCGGGTCTGCCAGGTCCAGATCACGTCGTCGGCGTTGAAGTCGCTGCCGTCGTGGAACTTGACCCCCTGGCGCAGGTAGAAGCGCCAGGTGCCAGGCTCGACGAGCTCCCAGCGCTCGGCCAGACCGGGCGAGAAGGTGTAGTCGCTGTTGAGGTAGATCAACGGCTCGTAAACGTTGACGTTGAGGACGTAGGCGAAGGCCGATGACTTCTCGGCCTGCTCGTCGTCCCAGTCGTCCTCCTGGGCGGCGATGCGGATGGTGGCGTCGAGGTCTACCTCACCGCTGGGCGGCGGCTGCTCGTCGATGGACGCGTTGTCGCTGTCGTTGCCATCACCCCCGCAGGCGGCGGCGACCAGCGCCACCGCCAGCATGCATCCGATCAGTCGTACCCGCACCGAAACCCCCCCCATTTGCTGTTGTAGTTGACGTGACTATAGCGCCTGGTATTCAGTGGGTGCCGGAGCCGGTCGTGGGGGCGACTCGAGGTACTGCGAGCCTTGATATGGCCTATCCTGCGCTCATCTCTTCGCCCGTTCTCGACATCCGTGACTTGCACGTCTCCTTCGCCACCGAGTCCGGCCCGGCGCAGGCCGTGCGCGGTGTCGACCTGCGCGTCGAGTTGGGCGGGGCCGTGGGCGTGGTGGGCGAGTCCGGCTGCGGCAAGTCCGTCACCATGCTGGCCGTCCTCGGCCTCCTGCCCGCCACTGCCGAGGTCAGGGGATCGGTTCACTGCCGGGGCGAGGAGCTACTTGGTGCCGGCGGAGCCGTCCTGCGCCGGGTGCGGGGCGCACGCATCGGGATGATCCTCCAGGACCCGGTCACCGCCCTCGACCCCGTCGTCCCTGTCGGGCACCAGATCGCCGAGGCCATCCGGGTCCACGACCGGGAGATCAGCCGGCGAGACGCCCGGGAGCGGGCGGTGGAGCTGCTGGCCTCGGTGGACATCGCCGACCCCGGGCGCCGGGCCCGCCAGTACCCGTGCGAGCTCTCCGGGGGGATGTGCCAGCGGGTGATGATCGCCATGGCCATGGCCAATCAGCCCGACGTGCTCATCGCCGACGAGCCGACCACCGCCCTCGACGTCACCATCCAGGCCCAGATCCTCGAGCTCTTGGAGCGGCTACGGGGGGATCAGGGCGTGGCGATCGTGCTCATCAGCCACGATCTCGGCGTGGTCGCCCGCCTGGCCGAGGACGTGGCGGTGATGTACGCCGGGCGCATCGTGGAGCGGGGACCGGTGGAGCGGCTCTACGCCGATCCACGCCATCCCTACACCCGAGGCCTGCTCAGTGCGCTGCCCCGAATCAGCGGGGCAAGCCGGTCACGCCTGGTCCCCATCGAAGGCCGTGTCCCGTCGCTGCTGGGATTGCCGTCCGGCTGCGCCTTCGCTCCTCGCTGCTCCCTGGCCACGGAGTGCTGCCGCTCCGAGGACCCCGTGTTGCGGCCCTCGCATGGCACGGAGGCGGCGTGCCATCACGCCGACGATCTGGTACCTGTTGCGAGGAGCGGTCGGTGATGGCGGAACCGCTGCTCGAGGTCGAAGACCTCCACAAGACCTTCTCCGGGCGGCGGGGCCGGGGTGGGCGGGCACCGGTCTCCGCCGTGGCCGGGGTGTCCTTCGACCTAAACCCAGGAGAAGCGCTGGGCCTGGTGGGCGAGTCAGGGTGCGGGAAGTCGACCCTGGCCCGTTGCCTGCTGGGCCTGGTGAAGCCGACCCGGGGGTCGGTGCGATTCAATGGCACCGATCTGTTCGGCGTGTCCCGCCGAGAGCTACGGCAGCTGCGGCGCCGGTTCCAGATCGTCTTCCAGGACCCCTTCGGCTCCCTCGACCCGAGGATGGCGGTGTGGGCGTCGGTGGCCGAGCCGCTGCTGATATCGGGCGTGCCCCGGCGCCGGGCGCGCACCCAAGCGATCGAGTGGCTGGAGCGGGTCGGTCTGGCCCCCGAGCACGCCTCGCGCTACCCCCATGAGTTCTCCACGGGACAGCGCCAGCGGATCGGCGTAGCTCGGGCGCTGGTGCTGGAGCCGTCCCTGGTGGTGCTCGACGAGCCGGTGTCGGCCCTAGACGTTAGCGTCCAGGCCGGGGTCATCAACCTGCTCGACGACCTCCGCCGTGAGCTCGACCTGGCCTACATCTTCATCGCCCACGACCTCTCGGTGGTGCGCCACGTCTGCGACCGGGTGGCGGTGATGTACCTCGGCCGGCTGACGGAGATCGGCGATCGCGACGCCCTCTACGAGCACCCGGCTCATCCCTACACGCAGGCTCTCCTCTCGGCTGTACCCATCCCCGACCCGGTGCGGGAGCGCCGCCGTGAGCGCATCGTGCTCGCCGGTGATGTCCCCAGCCCGGCCGACCCACCGTCGGGGTGCCGCTTCCGCACCCGGTGCTGGCGGGCCGAGGGCAGGTGCGCCACCGAGGTACCCGAGCTGGTGGAACGGGGTCAGGGCCGCCCCTGCGCCTGCCACTTCCCCCAGACCCAGGCCGTCGGCTGAAGGAGGGGTCGTGGGTCGTCCCTAGTGCCGCAGCAGCCGACCTTGGCCTCGTAGGTCCACCACCTGAGGGCCGCCATCGCCCAGGCTGGTCCCGATCATGTCGGGTCGAGATCGCGCTGGCCCTGTCCAAGACGGTTACGGGTCCGGGAGCTGTCCAATGATGAGGGGAACCGCCTGCTACGCATCGTCCGCCGAAGCTCGGGGTCGGTGGTGACCTGGCGGCGGGCGCAGATGGTGCTGCTGTCGGCCCAGGGGATGGAAGTCGAGCAGATCGCCAGGGTGGGTTCACGAGCCCGGACCGGGTGATAGACGTGATCAACAACTTCAACGACGGATTCGACTCGCTGTAACCCAAAGTACTCGGCCGGCCGGCCCCCGACCTTCACGCCCCTCAGCGCCAAGCGGTCAAGAAGATCGCCCTATCCCGGCCGGTGGATCACGGCCTTTCGTTCTCGAGGTGGAGCCTGACCAAGCTGGCCGAGTTTGTGGTGGCTGAGGGGGTGGTCGACGACATCAGCCACGAGGGCCTCCGGGACCTGCTCCGCAAGGAAGGCGTCTCGTTTCAAGTGATCAAGACGTTTAAGCAGTCCAACGACCCGACTACGAGGCCAAAAAGAACCGAGTGCTGAGGAGGTGGTCGTCCCTCGACAGGGCCACGTCGCGTGGATCGCGGCCGACGCAGATGTAGGTGACGCCCTCGCGGATCGGGATCCCCGACAGGGGGGTGTGGGTCTTGATGAACCGGCGGTGCTCCTGGGCCTCGAGCAACGCGACCACCGTCGTGCGTGACCAGGTCAGCATGTCGAGCCACGGCGAGAGGTTTGAGAGCCGGTCTGGCAGCTCGGGCGTCTGGAAGATCAAGAGCGCGCAGACCATCTGCGTCCACGTCGTGCCGCACTTGGGAGGGGTACTGATGACGATGTCATCCGGCCTCAAGTCGAAGCCCTCCCATCGGCTGCTGTCGTAGACCCGCCCACGTGGTGCACAAGTTTCCGCCCGGAGACGTCCGTCACGAGCAAAGCATCACACGTCGGCAGAAGCGTCCGCTTGGTCTGCCGCGCCGACCCGAACGAGGGTTCTGGGTGCTCCTCCCTAACCCCAACTGCAACGGAACGCGCGTTCATAATC
>JAUJLZ010000092.1 GCA_030447125.1 Acidimicrobiales bacterium | reverse complement strand
GGCTTGCCGGGCTTGCCGGGCTCACCGGGGGGATACTGCACCCCGGGGCACTGCCGCTGACAAGAGCTACTGGGGGCAGCATCAGCCACACCGGGGGTGAGCAGCAACACCAGGGCCGTCGCGATGACGGTGAGCTTGCGGATCATTGGACCTCCACCATTGGCGCCGGCGTCTCTGGCGATGGGAAAGAGTATGCCCCGATGCCCAGCATTTGTCGAGAACCCCGCGTTTGGCTACTGATCGGCTACCAATCGGACGCGCACGGCCTCGTCGCGCGTCAGCACGAGGCTGGCCACCGCCCGGTCCCTGCTCTCGAGACGAGCCCCCTCGACCTCGGCGATGCGCCACCCGGGCGGCACTGAGATCGAGGCGGAGACCTCACCATCCACCAGCAGTGGCTGGTGGAGCAGATCGAGCTCGTACCACCCACCGGGCAGCGCTTCGACCGAGCCCTGGAGTTGCACTTCCAGGCTGCGGGTGGAGCGGGAGGGGATGCTGAGGAAGGCCGAGTACACGTTTCGTCCGAGTTCCTCCTCGGCCTCGAGCTGGAGCGGAGCGCCATCCCAAGTGGCGCTGGTGACGTCAAGCGGCGTGTAGAGCGACATGTAGCTGTAGTTCTCCCCCGCCTCGAAGCGTTCGCTGTAGGGGCCGATGACGTAGGGTGGAAGGCCCTCGGCCGGCGCCTGGTTCTCCATGTCGACCCGCAGGCGACCGGTCACCTCCAGGCCGTCGCCTTCGGGCACCGGTCGGAGCTCCACGTCATAACTGGTGGTCCGCCGGAAGTAGTAGTCGATCTTGTTGCCCCCTGCGTTCTGGTTCACCACCAGCAGGGAGTCGACGGCGGGGAGCTCGACACCGCTGGCCACGTCGACCCGTTCCATGAGGGCCTGCTCGTCGTCCCGAGCGAACCAGGCGGCCAGGTGTCCTCCACGGGCAGGCTCATCCAAGGCGGCGAACATCTCCGCCGGACCGCCGAGGTCGGTGGCGGTGAAGGCATCCACGGCCGCTTGGGCCACGTCACCGATGAAGTCGACCCGGTCGTCTTTCTGGGCGAACTCGATGTAGGCCTGGTTCAAGGTGACGTCGACCACGTTGCGGGCAGTGATGGGTTCGGGCCAGGGCTCCACGTCGATCGGCCCGGTGAGGCGAAGGATGGCGGCCAGGCCGATGGGGTCGATGGCGATGACCCCGTCGATGGGCTGTCCGCCCGACTGGGGGTACAGCCCCGCGATGACCCCGCCCACCGTGGGGAGGTCGGGGGAGAGGTTGACGCTCTGCCAGGTACTGGCCACCTCGAAGCGGCGGTAGCGATCCAGGTAGTCCTGGGGAGCGATCAGGTCCTTCACCGTCGGTCCGCCCTCGTTGAGGTCGCGGCTGCGCCCGATGCGCTCGAGGCGCAGAGCACCGTCCTCAGCGACGAGCTCGCCGTAGCTACCGATGAAGCCGCCGGTGGCCCGCAGCTCGGCGTTGTTCTGAACCGCGAGGAAGTAGCGCCGGGGCTCGTCACCACCAAGGATGCCCGGCAGCACGGCGGCGGCACCAGCAGCCAGTTCGGCGCTCTGGGCGGCATCGCCCAGGCGGGTGCGGAGATCGGCGACCCCGTCACGTACCGTGGGGAGCAGGAACCCGGTTTCGATTCCGGCCGTGGTGGAGACGGCGCCACGCAGCACCTCGGCAGCCTCGGCGAGTTCGGGCGCCAGACGACGGATCTCCTCCACTGGCACCCTGCCGCCCGCCACCTTCAGATCCTCGGGTGCGCTCGTGGCCACGGTGGCGCCGGTGACCGCCAGCTCTTCCCCGAGCGTGCTCAGGGTACGGGCGGCGGACAGGTTGGGACCGAGCACGGGAACGGCGAGGCCCAGCGACACCAGAGGACCGTCGAGACCGCTGGCGGCGGAGGCGAAGGCGGTCTCGGCCTGCTCGAACGCCGCGCCCGACGCCTCCACCTCTCCCTTTCGAGCCGCGGCCAGAGCCCGTTCCGTGGCCCTCGCCCCGTCGAGGAGGCCGCCGCGGGCCGTGATCAGCGCAAGGGCAGCGGGCACCAGCGCGGCAATGACGGCGCCAACGAGGCCCAGCCCGACCAGCCGGGCGTTGCGGGAGACACCAACCGGGTCCGAACGCCGCATCCGGCTGCGGCCAGCCACCCCAAGGATGACCAGGGCGGTGACCGCGGTCACGCCGATCGGGGCCTCCCTCGCAGCCATGCCTCGGTCGGCGAGGACCACCACGCCGCCGATCACGACCTGCACGGCGCCGAGGAGCAGCAGCGTCAGCAACCACGACAACGGCACGGTTCGGAGGCGGTGAGGGAGCCCGTCGGGCCGCCGTTCCGTGAGGCGACGCCGCCGGCGCAGCCGGTCGACCGCCACCACCATGGCGTTGAGCACCGGGACGGCCACGAGGGGCAGGAGCACCAGCAGGCTGAGCGGTGCCGGCGTGGCCGGGTTGACGGCCACGATCAGGGTGGCGAGGAGGAACCCGCTGAACAGACAGCCCGACTCCCCGAGCTGGAAGGGCCGGCGTGCACCCGCCGCCACCAGACCGACCAGGCCGCCAGCCAGGGCCAGGGCCGCGGTGGCCACGCCGTCCTGGCCTGCGGCGGCGGCCACGGCGGCGAGGGCAGCGACGGCCGGGGCGGGCACGACCGCGGCAACCCGGGGCGCGGCGTCCAACAGCCGCAGCGACTCGACGACCACGACGACGAAGCCCACCACCAGGGCGAGGTTGGTGATGGTGGTGCCTGTCACCCCTGTTTCCAAGCCGAGTAACACTGCAGCCGTGGCGGACACGGCTTCAGCGCTCACCCTTAGGCCCGGACGAAGCGGCCGGCGGTCGGCAAGCGCCCCCACTCCGCCAAGGAGGATGGCGACGCCCACCAGCCGTAGGGCGATCCCGCTGGGGGGAGCGACCCCGAGGGCCCCGGCCACGGTGGCGAAGGCCACCACCGTTCCGGCGGCCGGACCCCGGCGTCGGCGCCTCCCCTGGGGCGGTTCCGCCAGACGGTCGGCCCGAAGGGACAGCCAGCCGCCGAACCCGGCCACGGCGGTGGCCGCGACGAAGCCAAGAAGGAGAAGAAGTCCCGGCATCTACGCGCAGAGAGGTCTGTCGTTGCCGCCCGTCACAGCTCAGATGCTCGCAGAAGGAAGTGGTTGCCGCGGGTCAGCCTGGTTTCGGCCCATCGAGCCCGCTCCGGTTGAACGTCCAGCTTTAGGCTTTGTGGGCGTCGGCAACGACCCGGCGAGCGCGCAACCAGGCTCGCAGGCCCTGGGGTGCGTGGAACGGGACCCACACGAGTCGGTAGAGATAGGCGCCCAGCAACCACCCAGGACCTCGTGCCGCTCGGGGAAACCACACCCGGACGAACGACGTCGTGGGCACCAGCTCTCGGGCGACGATCCCGGCCTTGGCACGCAGCCCTGGGGTGCGAGCAAGCTGCTCGAAGGGGTGGGCCAGGTTGCCGGTCGAGGAAGTCTGAAGCACCAACTCGACTGAGGTGTCGGTCGGCAGGCCGAGGGCCGCAGCCATCGCCTCCCCCTCGGGAAGGAGGCGCAGGCCGATTCCGAAGGCGGGTAAGCCGTCCAGGGCTTTGGCGAGCTCGAGGGCGGCCTGCCAGTCGGAGACCTGCAGACGCGACAGAGCCCGGCCTAGGTCGTCCATCGTCTTCTTCTTTCCGGTCTCGGCGTGGAGGACCACGTGTAGCGCCAAGGCGGCAGGCGCCAGTACCTCAGCTGCACTCCCGCCTACGACCTCCGCTCGGGCCCGCGATGCGACCACCTCCCAACACCGCTCAGGCGACGCTCCAAGTCGGCCGGACAGGGTGTGATGCAGGTCAATGGTGGGCGATCCCGGCCGGTCCCAGTTGGTGGCGTGGTCCGCTTGCTCGCCCTGCCCGGCTCCGGCGCAACGCAGGACGTAGCCCAGGCGACTGAGCACCGCTCCGGCAGTCTCCAGTTGATGGGGTGCTACGAGGAGGTCGACGTCATTGTAGGGACGAGCGCCACCGTCGTCGTACAGCCAGCGGGCGAAGGAGGCCCCCTTGAGCAGGATGGCCCGTACTCCCTGGCCCCGCAAGGCGTCGACCACCCGCCCGGCCTCCTGATCGACGACCAGGCCCTGGACGGTTGCCAAAATGGCCCTGCTGGGCGGAAGCGCTGCGGCCATCGTCTTCCGACGCTAGTGCCCACCAGCGTTCGCGTCGGGTCGGTCCCTCCCGGTACCATCGGGGATCGTGACCTCCTCCGGAGTGCCCATCGACGCCGGCGGGGCTGATGTCAAGCAGCCTGGTGAATCCATTCGACTGCGGTCAGATGCTGTGGATTGGCGGGAAGTCGAGGGTGAGGTGGTGGCTCTCGATCGGAATAGCTCCACCTATCTGGCGATCAACGCCACCGGAGCGGCGCTGTGGCCGGCCCTCGTCCAGGGGAGCAACACCGACGAGCTCGTAGCCCTTCTGCGTTCGGAGTTCGACGTAGACGAGGGCCGGGCACGGGGCGACGTAGAGGCGTTCGTCGCCATGCTGGGCCAGCGCGACCTGCTGGAGCGGTGACGATGGTGGGCCCCACCACAGTGCGGGCCTTGTGGTGGGCAGAGCGTGCCGCTCGCCAGACCCGGCGCGACCTGGCCGCCGACCGTCTGGACGACCTGGTCGTGACCATGCCTCCCCCGTTGCCGGAAGGTGACCGGCGATGGGTGGCCGCCCTGCTCAGGGTTCGCCGGCAGACGTGCCTGGTTCAGTCGGCGGTGCTGCAGGCGTGGGATGCCTCCCATGGACAACCGCGTGACCTCGTCATCGGGGTCACCGCCCCGAGCGACGGCTTCCGGGCCCACGCCTGGCTGGAGGGCGACCCGGCGAGCAGGTCCCGCGGCTTCAGCGAGCTCAGCCGACGTCCGGCACCGGCCATTCCGGGGGCTCCGACCCGACGGCCCCACGCCCAAGGACAGGTTCTCTCAGGAGAAGCCTCAACCGGCGATAGTGGCGACCAAGCGGTCGAGTAGCAGCGGAAGCTCGGACCAGTCCCGTGAACGTTGTACCCGCCACATCGGCAGGCTGACCAGCTCGAGCAACACCGACCCAGGTGCCCCCAACTGCCGGAGAGTGAGATGGTGGCGGAGGATCTCCAGCCGGTCGGCCAAAGGCACCCGTTCCACCGACACCTCGGCGCCCACGGCCAGGACCAGGAAACCCGCAAAAGGAACCTCGGCGGGCACGTCGGGAAGGAGCAGGCGGTGGCGCTCCCCTTTGCGCACGACCACTAGCCGCTCGCGACCCAGTCGCTCGGCCGTGGGGAGTCGGAGGTCAACAATTCTCGGCCCCGCCAGGGCCGTCTGGCCGTCGAGCACAAGCAGGTCGTCGGACAGCACGCCGTAGCCGGCTTCGGCCAGCCAGGCCACCGTGGTGCTCTTTCCGGCCTCTTTGGACCCGAGCAGCCCCCAGGCAGCACCTTCGGCGACGACGGCGCTGGCGTGGAAGGACAGCCGGCCGTCCCAGCGGGCGAAGTAGCTGCTGGCCGTACTCAGGCAGGGGTGGGCCACCTGGTGGCCGTCAGGGGGATCGACCTTGCAGAACCGGGCGAGGCGATTGACCCGGTCAAGCACGGCGTGCCCCCCACTCACCAGCGCCAAGACTGCCTCATCGGGCCCGAAGAAGCCCACGTCAGGAGGGTCGGACAGCGGTGGGGCCCAGCACAGCTCCACCTCTGGCCACCCTTCCTCGGCCGGCATCAGCAGGCTTCCGGCCAGGGCGGCGACGGGGCCAGTGAAAGTGAGTCCGTATGCTCCCCCTGGTACCGTCTCCGATTCCGGACTGGGCGGCAGGAGGGGTGGTGGGGACGTCGAACTCAGGTCCAAGCGCCGAGATCCTACGGGAAGAGGCGACTCAACCGCAGCACGGGGTTCGAGTCTGCGGACTTGAGAAAAGCTTCGACGGGCACGTCGCACTGCGCGGGGTCGACCTCGAGGTGCCGTGGGGCGGCATCGTGGCCCTGTTGGGTCCCAACGGCGCCGGCAAGAGCACGCTCCTGCGCATCCTCGGCACCACCGTCCTACCCGACCGGGGCCAGGCTTTGGTGGCCGGCCACGACGTCGTGGCTGATTCCGCTGCCGTCCGTCGATGCCTGGGCTTGGTCCTGGGCGAGGAGCGCTCGTGGTACTGGCGCCTCAGCGGGCGCGAGAACCTGCAGTTCTTTGCCGCGCTCCAGGGCCTACGGCGCCCTGCCGCCCGTGCTCGTGCGACGGAGCTGCTGGCCGACATAGGCCTGGTGGAAGCGGCGGATCGACGCTTCGACCGCTACTCGTCAGGCATGCGTGCTCGACTGTCGCTCGCTCGGGCCCTGCTTTGCGAGCCACCGGTGCTGCTCCTCGACGAACCCACAAGGACCCTCGACCCTATGGCGGCTTCGTTGTTCCGCAATGAAGTCCGTCGTCAGGCCGAGGCGGGGAGGGCGGTCCTCTTTGCCACCCACGACCTTCACGAGGCCGCCGCCGTCGCATCCCGGGTGATCGTGATGGCTGGCGGCGAGGTGGTGGCAACCACGGAGGACCCATCCGACGCCGCCACCCTCGAGGACATGCTGGTGCAGGGTGTTGCTCTTGCTGGCGCTGTCGGGGAGCCATGATCGCGCTTCCCACGCCGGCCACGGCCGAAGCGTCGGGTCGACTGTCGGTGCCGGGGCAAATACGGGCCTTCGTGCGCCGGGATTGGAGGATCGCCCGCTCCTACCGGCTGCAGTTCGTGCTCGACATCTTTGCGATCCCCGTAGCTCTCGGACTGTTCTACTTCCTGAGCCGCTTGATCGACGGCGGACGCCTCCCGACCGACGCCGATCTCAGTCAAGGGTACTTCGCCTTTGCCGCGGTCGGACTCGCTGTGCTCAGGATGGCCCAGACCGCACTGAACTCCTTCTCGTCCCGCTTGCGCAGCGAGCAGACCTCGGGCACCTTCGAGACCCTGCTGTCGTCGCCGGTGTCGTCCTCCGTGGTGGTGTTGGGCAGCGCCGCCTTTGATCTGCTCCGGGCCACCGTCGGCGGGGTGGCCACTCTGCTTGTTGCCATGCTGT
>JAUJLZ010000091.1 GCA_030447125.1 Acidimicrobiales bacterium | reverse complement strand
AGCGTCGGCAAGACTGAGACCGTGGCCGCGCCCGACCCCTACCTCCCCGATCTCGATCCCGCCTCGGTGGAGGCCTTCGAGCTCGCCGCCAGCGCCCGCGAGCTGGTCACGGCCTACCTGGGCCACAACGACGACCCGGCCATGTTGCGCTTCGTGCTGCGCACCACCCTCATCGAGCTCTACGAGGGGCTGTCACCCACCCCGGAGAACACCAGGCGCGCAGCCGGGCTGTTGTGCTCGTTGGCCGCCCTGCTCCAGGTGGCCCTGTCGAGCGTCGGTCAGCTGGTAGCCGACACCAACGACGACGACGAGGCGGACGTGGTCGACGTGGCCGCCGTGTTCGAGCAGCTGGCGGCCAGCGCCATCGACGACAGCCTCACGTTCTGATCCCGCCACGACTCCTCACAGGGTGACGCCGAAGTTGGCGGCCATGCGGGTCGCCTCGCTGGGGCTGAGCCGGCTGCACCAACCGCCTGGGCGATGCTCGTCGCCCAGGCCGGTGATGTCGATGACGGCCTCCTTGGGTGCAGGCGCCCACTGCATGCTCTTCAGGATCTCGCTGGCGTCGGGGTCGCCCTCGGGTTGGCGCAGCAGGAACCCGGCCCAGCGGAAGTAGCGGTAGCGGCCATCGTCGTCCTGAGGGTGGGTACCTGTCCCCGAGGGGAGCGTCATCGGGTGGCCCAGCGGATGGCCTGGGTCGACATGGTGTAGCACCGGGGGCACTGAGGCCGAACCCAGGCTTCGGTCTCCCAGTCGCAGTGCTCGCAGCGCCACAGCGCCCGACCGTTGACCGACCCGGCCGGAGGCCGTGGCAGGGGCGGGCCCGGGGGGGTGTCAGCGGGGCAATCGGCGGGCTCGGGGGCGCCGAGCAGGCGCCGGAGCTCATCGGCCACGTCAGCGGCCGAAGGTTTGGGTCGCTCGCCGTTCGCCCCCTCGATGCTCATCACCCCAGCGTAGGGGCCGACACGCGCAGTTGGGGGAGGCCGGCACCCGGGGGCCGTCACCTCGATAGCGTCGAGCACGTGTGCGGCCGCTACACCTCGATCACGCCGGTCGAGGAGCTGGCCCGGTACTTCGGGGTCGACGAGGTGGTGGCCGCCGATCTCGGGGCCCGCTACAACGTGGCGCCCACCGACCCGGTCTACGCCGTGGCCCGTCACCGCGACCGACTGCGCCTGGGCACGCTGCGCTGGGGGTTGGTGCCGTCCTGGGCCGAGGACCTGCGGGTGGGGGCGCGCCTGATCAACGCCCGGGCGGAGTCGGTGGCCGACAAGGCGGCGTTCCGCCAGGCGTTCGCCCGCCGCCGCTGCCTCCTGCCCGCCGACGGCTTCTACGAGTGGCAACGCCGTGAGGGCCCCGGCACGGGCCGGCCCTGGTACGTGCGGCGAGACGACGGCGAACCCCTCGCCCTGGCCGGGCTGTGGGAGCGCTGGCGCGCCAAGGGGCGCGACAGCGAACGGGTCGTGACCACCGCCATCATCACCACCGCGGCCAACCAGACGCTGGCCGCCGTCCACCACCGCATGCCGGTGGTGCTGGGGGCCGAAGACTGGCCCGCCTGGCTCGACCCCCACAACCACGACGTCGGGGCCCTGTCGCGCCTGTTGGTGCCGGCACCCGACGAGCTGTTGGCGAGGGTTGGCGTATCGGCCCTGGTCAACAAGGTGGCCAACGACGGGCCGCTCCTCATCGAGCCCATCCCCCAACTGGAGACCACCCAGGACTAGCCTGCCTACGTGGGAGCGCCTCAGGGGAGTGAGGCGCGTCGAACGGGGGAGGATCGGGTCCTGACCATCCCCAACCTCATCACCATCGTTCGCCTCTTGAGCATCCCGGTGTTCGTCTGGCTGCTGTTCGCCCGCGACAACCGGGCCGCCGCGGCCGTGCTGTTGGCCGTCCTCGGCGCCACCGACTGGGTCGACGGCTTCGTCGCCCGCCGCTACGGCCAGGTCAGCGAGCTGGGCAAGGTGCTCGACCCGGTGGCCGACCGGCTGCTGCTGTTCAGCGCCGTGGTCAGCATCCTCATCGACGGCTCGGTGCCCCTGATCGTCGCTGTCCTCGCCCTGGTGCGGGAGTCGATCGTGGCCGTCGCCGCCCTCGTGCTCGCCGCCCTGGGGACCCGGCGCATCGACGTCACCCTCATCGGCAAGGCCGGTACGTTCTGCCTGCTGACCTCCTTCCCGCTGTTCCTGGCCTCGGCTTCGACGCTGTCGTGGGCCGAGGTGGCCGAGGTGGCGGCCTGGGCCTTTGTGGTGCCCGGCCTGGTCCTCGGCTACGTGTCGCTGGTCACCTACGTCCCCCTGGCCCGCCAGGCCCTGGCGCACCGCCAGATGGGTCCGGCCTCGTGAAGGCGGTGATCATGGCCGGGGGTGAGGGCACGAGGCTGCGACCCCTCACCTCCAACCAGCCCAAGCCGATGATGCCGCTGGCCAACCGCCCGATGATGGAACACATCGTGACGCTGCTCCAGCGCCACGGCTTCGATGACATCGTGGTCACCGTGGCCTTCCTGGCCAACAACATCCGCTCGTACTTCGGCGACGGGTCGGAGTTCGGTGTGCGGATGGTCTACGCCACAGAAGAGACCCCCCTCGGGACGGCCGGCTCGGTCCGCAACGCCAGGGATGAGCTCGACGAGCGCTTCCTCGTGATCTCGGGCGACGTCCTCACCGACATCGACATCTCCGCGGTCATGGACTTCCACGACCAGCGGGGGGCGGTCGCCACCATCGGGCTCACCGCCGTCGACAACCCGCTCGAGTTCGGCATCGTCATCACCAACGACGACGGCTCCATCGAGCGCTTCCTGGAGAAGCCCACGTGGGGACAGGTCTTCAGCGACACGGTCAACAACGGGATCTTCGTGCTCGAACCTGAGGTCTTCGACTTCATCCCCCCGGGGCGCCCCGTCGACTTCTCCGCCGAGGTCTTCCCCGCGCTCTTGGAACAGGGCAAAGCGCTCTACGGCTACGTCTGCGACGGCTACTGGGAGGACGTGGGCACGCTCGAGGCCTACATGCGGGCCCATGCTGACGCCCTCGACGCCAAGGTGGTGCTCGACGTACCCGGCTTCCGCCTCCAGGAAGGGGTGTGGTTGGGTGAGGGGGCCGAGGTCGACCCCGGCGCCGAGGTCGAGGGCCCTGTCGTGGTGGGCGACAACTCGCGGGTCCAGGCGGGGGCCCGCCTGGGCCGCTACACCGTGCTCGGTTCCAACGTGATGGTCCGGGGCGAGGCCGACCTGGAGCGGGTGGTGGTCCACGACAAGACCTACGTGGGCACCGGGGTATCCGCCCGGGGCACGGTGATCGGTCGGTCGTGCGACCTGCGAGCCGGCGTGCGCTGCGAGGACGGCGTGGTGGTGGGCGACGAGTGCTTCGTGGGCGAGCAGGCCGTGCTGACGTCCGGCGTCAAGATCTACCCCCACAAGACGGTCGAGGCTGGAGCCGTCGTCAACTCCTCGTTGGTGTGGGAGAGCCGGGGCACCCGCAGCCTCTTCGGCTGCCACGGTGTGGCCGGGCTGGCCAACGTCGACGTCACCCCCGAGCTGGCCACCCGCGTGGCCATGGCCTACGCCACCACGCTCAAGAAGGGCACCACGGTCACCACCTCGCGTGACTCCAGTCGCTCGGCCCGCATGCTCAAGCGAGCGGTGATGGCCGGGCTGAACGGTGCCGGGATCAACGTCGACGACCTTGAGGTGGCGTCGGTACCCGTCACCCGCTTCCAGGTCCGCTCCCAGACCTCCCAGGGTGCCATCACCGTGCGGTTGGTGGCCGGCGACGCCCAGTCGGTCATTTTGCGCTTCTTCGACGACAACGGGATCGACATCTCCCCCGACCTCTCCCGAAAGATCGAGCGGCTGTACTACCGGGAGGACTTCCGGCGGGTGTTCCCCGGCGACATCGGCGACATCGACTTCCCCCCCCGGTCGCTCGAGCTCTACACGGCCGCCCTCATGGCTTCCTTCGACGCCGCTGCGGTACGGGGCCACGGCTTCAAGGTGGTGGCCGACTACGCCTACGGCACGACCGCCTTTGTCATGCCCAACGTGTTGGCCAAGCTGGGCGCCGAGGTCCTCGCCGTCAACCCCTACGCCTCAACACCGGGGGCGATCGCCTTCGACCGAGACGACCACGCCGCCCACGTGAGCACCCTGGTTCGCTCGTCGGGCTCCCAGCTCGGCGTGGTCATCGCCCCTGACGGCGAGCACGTCAGCTTCGTCGACGACGAGGGCCACGTCCTGTCCGATCTCGAGGCCACCCTGGCCATGGTGCAGCTCGTGGCGGCCACGTCGGAGCCGGGCTGTCGCATCGCCCTGCCCCTCACGGTCAGCGTCGAGGCCGAGCGCATCGCCCGGGGTCTCGGTGCTGAGGTGGTGTGGACCAAGGTGGCGGCGTCGGCGCTCATGGAAGCGGCCCTGGCCCCCGACCTGAACCTGGCGGCCAGCCTCGACGGCGGCTTCGCCTTTCCCCGCTTCCTCCCTGCCTTTGACGGCGTCGCCGCCTTCTCCAAGCTGCTCGAGATGCTCGCCCGCACCGGCACTCGCCTGTCCAAGGTGGTGAGCACCCTGCCGAAGACGCACGTGGTGCACCGGGAGGTGCGCACTCCCTGGGAGCACAAGGGAGCGGTCATGCGCAGCCTGGTAGAGGAGGTCGACCGCCCGCTCGTGCTCCTCGACGGGGTCAAGGTCCTCTACGACGACGGATGGGCCCTGGCCCTGCCGGACCCCGAGGAGCCCCTGACCAACGTGTGGGCCGAAGGGGCCAGCGACGAGGAGGCCGAGAGTCGGGCGGGAGCGTACGCCGAGCGCATCCGCACCATCGTGGGAGAGGAACATCCGAAGTCCAAGCTGAACGCCGGCATCGCGATAACGTCCCCTCGGTGAACGTGCCCGACGACCTGCTTTACTCGACTGACCACGAGTGGGTGCGGCTCGAGGCGGACTTGGTGCGCATGGGCATCACCGAGTACGCCCAGGATGCCTTGGGCGACGTGGTGTTCGTGCAGGTCCCGTCGGTGGGCATCGCGGTCACCGCCGGCTCGTCGGTCGGCGAGGTGGAATCGACCAAATCCGTGTCGGAGGTCTACGCGCCGGTCACCGGCACCGTGGTCGAGGTCAACGACGACCTGGGTGACGCTCCCGAGCGCCTCAACGACGACCCCTATGGTGAAGGGTGGATCTGTGTGATCGACCCGGCAGACCCATCCGAGCTCGAGCGGCTCCTCGATGCCGACGGCTATCGAGAGCTCATCCACGGCTGAGCTCGCCCGGCCGGCGGGACAACGGCGAGGGGAGTGAGGAGGGGACATGGACGAAGTTTTCTGCAACCAGTGCGGGCATGCGAACACCGACAACGCCAACTTCTGCTCTTCGTGCGGGGCACCGCTCGACGTGCGGGGCCAGGACCACACCATCACCTTGGCCCCCGTCGACCCCGAGACCGGGCCACCCTCTGAGGAGGTCTCCCTGGCCGTCGATGAGCTCCCGGAAGGTTCGGGCATGCTGGTGGTCAAGCGTGGTCCGGGCGCAGGCTCGAAGTTCGTCCTCGACCGACCCGTGGTGTCCGCCGGTCGACACCCGCAGAGCGACATCTTCCTCGATGACGTGACCGTGTCCCGGCGCCACGCCGAGCTCGTGTCCCGACCCGGCGGCTATGTGTTGCGCGACGCAGGTTCTCTCAACGGCACCTACTTGAACCGCGAACGCATCGACGAGGCCGCCGTCAACAACGGCGACGAGATCCAGATCGGACGCTTCAAGCTGGTCTTCCTCGACACCTTCAACCCCCCCGACGTGGAGTGAGTGCCAGCGTGACGGAGTCTGAGTCCCTGTCGATCGGGGAGATGCTCGACCTGCTCAAGGCCGAGTTCCCCGACGTCACCATCTCCAAGATCCGCTTCCTGGAGAGCCAGGGCCTGCTCGACCCCGAACGTACGGCGTCGGGGTACCGAAAGTTCTACCAGGGCGACGTGGAACGCCTGCGATGGATCCTCCGCCAGCAGCGGGAGAACTTCCTTCCCCTCAAGGTCATCAAGGGACGCCTGGAAGCCGAGGGGGACGCCGTGTTCGCCGCCACCGGACCTGGCGCTGGTGTCGATGTCAATGTCGATGCCGGTGCGGGCGCCGTCCCTGACGCCTCTGTTCCTGGCGCCTCTGCCCCCCGCACCACCGCGACCGTCCCCGAACCGTCGCCCGCCCCGCCCAGCCCTGCGCCCCGAGCCTCCCCTGCCGGCGAGCCTGCCCCTGACCCCGACCCGACGCCATCGCCCGCGGCTCCGCCCGTTTCCCCGAGCGGCGAGGTGGAACGGCCAGCGGCGACCCCGACCGCCTTCAGCCGCGACGAGCTGGCCCGGGCCAGTGGGCTGAGCCCGAGCGAGCTCTCCCAGCTCGAGCGCCACGGCCTGGTGGCGGGGACGTCGGTCGGCAGTCAACTCAGCTATGACGCCGAGGCCCTCGAGGTGGCCCGACTGGCCGCCGCCTTCTCCCACCACGGCATCGAGCCCCGGCATCTGCGGATGTACAAGAACTCTGCCGAGAGGGAAGCCAACTTCTACGAACAGGTCGTGCTCCCCCTGGTCAAGCAGCGCAACCCGGCGGCCCGCCAGCAGGCCGCCGACACCCTGAGCGCGTTGAGCGAGCTGGGTGACAACCTCCGTCGCAGCCTCCTGCGCCAGGCCCTCCGTGAGATCGGCCAGGAACGCAAGTCCCCTCGCCGGAACTGACCGATCGCCCCGGGTGCCAACCGGACCTGCCGTAGCCCGATCCTCCC
The DNA here is from genome assembly GCA_030447125.1 of Acidimicrobiales bacterium. The sequence continues at coordinate 314 of JAUJLZ010000091.1, read as the reverse complement.
TCCCCTCCGTGTACGGCTAGGAGCCAGGCGGTAGGGTGCCTGCGTGGTGCAGATGGAGCTCCTCGGGGTGCGCTTGGAGCTGCCGGCCAACGCCCCCGTCGTCCTGCTGCGTGAGCAGGGAGGTGGGCGTCGGGTCTTGCCCATCTACATCGGACAGGAAGAGGCCAAAGCGATCGCTCTGGCGCTCGATGGGGTGACCACACCGCGGCCCATGACCCATGACCTCATGCGTGACCTGATCGGTGCCCTGGGTGCCTCCGTGCAGCGCATCGTGTTGACCGAGCTGCGGGAGAGCACCTTCTTCGCCGAGGTGG
>JAUJLZ010000090.1:3215-7094 GCA_030447125.1 Acidimicrobiales bacterium | reverse complement strand
GCGCACCCCCAACGGGATTCGAACCCGTGTTACCGCCTTGAAAGGGCGGCGTCCTAGGCCGCTGGACGATGGGGGCTCGAAGCCGACGTGGAGGCACGCTTAGGTTAGCAGTCTCCAGCCGGTCCCCTCCGGCGTGTCGCGGATCTCGATCCCGCCGGCCTCCAGCCGGTCTCGCAGGAGGTCGGCGGCAGCCCAGTTGCGGTCGGCGCGAGCGGCGGTGCGCGCTTCCAGGAGCGCCTCGACGAAGGGGCGGACCAGGTCGGCGGGGTCGCCGGCGCCCACCTGGGCCAGTTCGCCCAGGCGCACGATCATCGAACGGAGGCTCGCTCGGGCTCGGTTGGCCTCGTCGGACTGCAGGCTGTCGCGTGACCAGGACACGATGGCCTCGTCGAGCTCGAGGACGGCGCCCACAGCAGCGTCGACGTCTCGGTCGGCGACGGCCTGTGCGAAGTGCTGCTCGAGCAGGCGTGCGGTCGCCAGCAACGACATCGCCCCGCTGTCATCGTCCTTCCCCGCTGGGACAGCGGTCGGTCTGGTCGACGACGGGGGAGCGGCAACGCCGTCCCCAGGTACCGAGTGGCAAAGGTCGGCGATGGCCACGGTGGTCCCCGAAGCGATGGTGGTGCTGGGGCCGTGACGGCGAACCGTCACCACGCCCCGGCCCACCACCGTGGCGGCGGCAGCGTCGAGGTCGAGGACCAGGCCGGTGTGCTCGTCGACCCCGAGCACGAACGCCGACTCCGGGAGCCGCTCCTCCAGGGCTGCCAGGCGGGGCTCGCCCAGGTAGCAGTAGCGGGTGTCGTGGTTACCGCCCTCGGCATTGTCGTAGTGAGGGATGAGCGCCACCTGGGGGAGCCCGGCCCGGGCCAGCAGGTCGAGCCCCTCCAGCCAGCGCGGCTCCTCGCCCACCTTGTAGATCTCATAGACGGGCACGGTGAACGCACCCAGGGTGAGCGCAGCTGCGCTGGCGAAGGTGATGCAGCCGCCCTGTTCGAGTTTGTCGGCCAGGGCATCAGGTACCGGCGACCCCGCCCAGTGGCGCAGGGCGTAGGAGGGGCTGCCGGGCCCGGCGAAGACGTAGCGGGCCTCCCGCAATCGGGCCAGCGAGCGGGCCGCCCCGACCGTCGATCCCTCCGCCGCCGTCCGCCACGAGGCCACCTCCATCTCGAGGCCCACGCTCTCCCGGAAGTACTCCAGCGCCCGCTGGGCGAGCACCTCGACGTTGGCCTGGAAGCCGAAGGGCGTGTCGAGCACGACGGCGGGCACCGGGGGAGGCCCCAGCCGCTCGATCAGCCGTCGGTGGGTGGTCACCATGGTGGGGCTGGTCTCCCCCGAGCCCATGATCGCCAGCAGCCGGGGCAACCCGCTGGGCCCGCTCACGTGAAGAACCCGTCGTCGGTGGCACCATGCAACAGCTCCGCCAGCTCGTCGGGGTGCTGGGCGTGCAGATCATGGTCGCCGGTCATCCATTGCACCCGGCACCGGGGCAGGGCCTCGGCCGCCGCTTCGACCTGGCGCCGGCGGTCCTCGTCGCTGGAACCATCGCCCGGAAGGCCGGTCCCGGCCGGGACCAGGAGCACGGGGACCTCGACCTCGGAGTACCGGGACGACGGTGAGTGCTCCCACATTCCCCGCAGGACGGCCAGGTGGCGCTCGAGGCTGAGCCAGGGGGCGACGGTGCCGTCGGGGCGGTGCTCGAAGCAGGCCAGGGCGCCGGCGATGCCCAGCTCGGACCAATCCGGGTGGCTTTGGCGCAGCCAGGCCTCGATCTCCGACGCCTGGCGCCCCGACGTCGCCGGGGGCCGCAGGGCGGTTGCGCACGACGACCAGTCGGGGAAGCGACGGCGAAGCTCGATCCAGCCGCCGTCGATGCAGGCCACGCCCCGAGCCCGTCCGGGGAAGCGCCACGCGGCCTCGAGCACGACGTTGGCCCCCCACGACTGGCCCACCAGGACGGGACGGTCGAGGCCGAGGGCGTCCACCAGACGGGCCAGGTCGTCGGTGACGGTGGTGAGGTCGTAGCCCTCGTCGGGCTTGTCGCTGCGGCCGTGGCCCCGTTGGTCGACGGCGGCCACGGCGTGGCCCAGGCCGGCCAGGCGAGCTGCCACCCCGTCCCACAGGTGCAGGTTCGAAGCCAGGCCGTGGACGAGGAGGAAGGGGACAGGTCCGCTATCGCCCTTGCCGTCGCGACGCTCGACGTGGAGGGCCACCCCCTCGGCCACACCCACCTGCTCCATCCGAACCTCCATCGGCCAGGACCGTACCGGCCTTGGCCCCATGCCCTCTGTTTCAACCCAGGCTGAAGTGGCTAGTGTCCGCCTGGTGGGATCGCCGCGCCTGCTCCTGGCCGCCGGCCTGGGCTACCTGGCCGGGACCTTTCCCTCGTCCGACCTCGCCTGTCGGCTGGCGACGGGCGGCATGACCGACCTACGGGCCGTGGGCAGCCGCAACCCCGGTGCCAACAACGCCATCAAGGCGCTGGGACCCCGGTGGGGCTACGCGGTGATGGCTGCCGACATCGCCAAAGGTGCGCTGGGCTGCACCGCGGGGCGGGTGGTCGCCGCAGGAACCGGCGCCCACGTGGGCGGCGTAGCCGCAGTCGTGGGCCACTGCTTTCCGGCCTGGAACGGTTTTCAGGGCGGCAAGGGCGTGGCCACGAGCGTGGGCCAGTGCGCCGCCACCTTCCCGGCGTGGTCGGTCCTCGATCTGCTGGTGGCCTGGGCCGGTGCGGTGATGCCCTGGTGGAAGCGTCGCCATGTGGGGGCGACGGTCGTCTCGTCATCGATCTGGGTGGCGGCGTCCACACTGTGGTGGCGTCGGCACTGGCCCAACCTGTGGGGACCGGCGCCCACCGTGGCCATGCCCCTGGCCGCGGCCGCCACCAGCGCCGTGATCCTCTACCGGCTGGCCACCGAGCCGCCGCCCCTTTCCCCCCCGCCCCCGCCCGAGCCACCGCCCGACGGCGGTGACCGGGAGCCTCGGGTGCCCCGGGGCCCCGTCCCGGCGCTGGCGGTCGAGGCCCCCCTCCCGTGATCGCCCTGGTGACCGACTCCAACGCCCAGCTTCCACCTGAGCTGGCTGCTCGCTACGCCGTCGAGGTCGTTCCCCTCAACGTGGTCGTCGACGGCGAGAGCTTCCTCGAAGGCGTCGACCTCGATGCCGACGACTTCTACGCCCGCTTCGCCGGTGGCCGCCGGCCCGACGTGTCCACCTCCCAACCCAGCCCCGGACACTTCGCCGCCCTGTTCGAGGAGCTCGCCGGGCGGGGGGTGGGCGAGGTTCTGGCCGTCCACGTGGGCTCATCCATCTCGGGGACCGTGAACAGCGCCCGCCTGGCGGCGGCGGCTGCCCCCCTGCCCGTGCGCGTGGTCGACACGGGCACGGCGAGCTTCGGCGTGGCCTGCTGTGTGTGGGAGGCGGGAGAGGTGCTGGCCGCCGGCGGGACCGTGGAGCAGGCGGCGGCAGTGGCCGAGCAGGTGGGGGCCCGGGTCGCGACGGTCTTCACCGTCGCCGCCCTCGACCTGGCCCGATCGGGAGGCCGCCTGGCTGCCGGCGAAGGCGAAGGCGAAGGCGGGGGCGAGGAGGCCGCAGGGGTCCCCGTGCTCACCATGGACGGAGGGGAGATGCGGGTGGTGGGCCGCGTCGAGGGCCTGGAGGCGGCGGTCGATGCCATGGTCAGCTTTGTGGTGGACGCCGGACCGGGGCTGCGGGTGGCCGTCGGCGTGGCCGACGAGGAGGCGGCTCCGCTTGCTCGGGCATTGGAGGAACGCCTGTCCGGCGTCTCTGAGGTCCGCGAGGTGGTGCGCTACCGGATCGGGCCGAGTGTGGGGGCGCACACGGGGCCAGGCACCGCCGGCGCCTACTTCTACCGCTCGGGCT
>JAUJLZ010000090.1:627-3115 GCA_030447125.1 Acidimicrobiales bacterium | reverse complement strand
CCCGGTCTTGAGCGGCCGCCGGTACCTCAGGCGGACAGGGCTGCGACCATCGACTCGAGGAGGAACCCGAGGTAGCCGTAGACGGCCAGCGCCGTCGCGTCGGGGTCGGTCGGATCGGCCAGGAGCTCGGTCTCCTCGCTCACGTCGAGGCGGGTGCCCAGCACCAGGCGCAGGTCGTTGACCGCCCCCATCCACGCCAGCAGGCCCTCCTCGTCGAGGCGGGTGGCGTCGATCGAGGCCTCCACGGTGTCGAGGGCCGCCTGGCGGCGGGACAGGAGGTCGTCGTGCACCATCGAGCGGTACTCGAGGTCGCGCCGCTCGTCGTCGGGGTAGGCGGCAGGGAACAGCCGCCGCAGTGTGGGGTCCTGGGCCCCGCCGGCGTCGGCGTCGGCCTGCAACGCGGCCCGGAGCTGGGGGACGAGCGAGGCCAGGAGCCGGCGCTCCTCGGCCGAGAGCCGAACCTCGAAATCGCCCTTGCGGGTGCGCCGGATCGGGCCCCGCAGCATCACGACGCCATCGCCTGGCCGGTCAACGGTCGTGCTGCATCGTGGCCCACAGCCCGTGCTCGTGGAGGCGGAACACGTCGAGCTCACACTTCTCCCGGCTCCCGTTGGCCACCACGGCCCGGCCCTTCTGGTGGACGTCGAGCATGAGCTTGGTGGCCACCTCCCGGCTGTAGCCGAACAGCTTCTGGAGGACGAAGGTGACGTAGGACATCAAGTTGATGGGGTCGTTCCACACCAGGACGATCCAGGGGGTGTCGAGGTCGCTGACCTCGCCCAGGTCGGGCTCGTCGACCTCGACCGGTGCGGGGCTGGGGGCGCTCACGAGCAGCGGCCGGTCAGGAGGCGGCCAGGACCGCTGCGCCGGCCGAGGGTCCCGACGGGTGGGGCCCGACCGACGGCGCCCGGGCCGGGCCGGACACGACCAGGTTGAGGGACACCACCGCCGTCCACACCACCACGGCGCCGAGGATGTGCACCCCGACCAGGAGGGCGGGCACACCGGTGAAGTACTGGGTGTAGCCCACGGCCGCCTGGGCCGCCAGCACGCCGAGGAGGATCCGGGCCGAGCGTTGCACCGGCGGGGGCGCGTGCGTTCGCCACAGGCCCCACGTGAACAGCAACGACAGCACCGCCAGCACCACCACGCTGAGACCGTGCACCCGAGCCACGTCGGGCAGGAAGAAGTCGAGACGGGCGGCTTGGCTGTCACCGGCATGGGGTCCCGAGGCGGTCACGACCGTGCCCGTGAACACCACCAGGGCGCCGGCGGCGAAGAGGAGCCGGGCCAGGCCGACGAGCGAGGGGTCGACCCGGGGGACCACCGGCCCATCGGGGCGCCCGGCCCGGTGGTGCAGGACGACGGCGTTCCACAGGATCACCATCGACACGACGAAGTGGCCCATGACCAGCCGGGGTGACAGCTCGAAGAGCACGACCAAGCCGCCGAGGACGATCTGGCCGATCACCCCGGCCACCAGTCCGGCCGCCAGCCACACCAGGTCGCCACGACGGGGGCGACGCCGCCAGGCCCCGGCCACGGCCAGGGCCACGGCCAGCGACACCACTCCCGTGATGAGGCGGTTGACGAACTCGATCATGGCCGGGGCGTCGGTGATCTCGCTTGGCGCCAACTGGCCCTGTTCGCAGGTCGGCCAGTCAGTGCAGCCCAGACCCGAGCCGGTGAGGCGCACGGCCGCCCCCGTGATGATGATGAAGCCCAGCGCCACCACGGCAAAGAGGGTGACCCGGCGGTAGGCGGCGGGCGAGATCGCAGGGAGGCCCATCGGCCCCGATGGTAGAGCCGGGCGCCGGTGGATGAGCGCCGGCGCCGGCGCCGCGAGCCCAACTTCTGCTTGGCCGCCGATTGGGCCTAGTGTCGTCGCCCGATGCAGCACGTGGCTGGGCCTGCGATCACTTCGAGAGTCGGTGCCTACGTCGCGCTCACCAAGCCCCGCATCATCGAGCTCCTCCTGGTCACCACGCTGCCCACCATGGTGGTGGCCCAGGGGGGCATGCCCTCGATCTGGCTGATGGTGGCCACGCTCACCGGCGGGGCCCTCGCCGCAGGCGGGGCCAACGCGCTCAACATGGTCGTCGACCGCGACATCGACCGGATCATGCACCGCACCCGCAACCGCCCACTGGTGACGGGGGTGATCGAGCCGGGTCAGGCCCTGGTCTTCGCCCTGGCCCTGGAGGTGGCCGCCTTCGCCCTGTTGTGGTGGCGCGTCAACCTGCTCAGCGCCGTGCTGGCGGTGAGCGCCACCGCCTTCTACGTCTTCGTCTACACCCTGTGGCTCAAGCGAACCTCGACCAACAACATCGTCATCGGAGGCGCCGCTGGTGCGGTCCCGGTGCTGGTCGGCTGGGCGGCCGTCCAAGACGCCCTCGGCCTGGCCCCCCTGGTGTTGTTCGCGGTGATCTTCGTGTGGACGCCGCCGCACTTCTGGGCCCTGGCCGTGCGCTACCGCGAGGACTACGCC
>JAUJLZ010000090.1:0-617 GCA_030447125.1 Acidimicrobiales bacterium | reverse complement strand
CGTGCCCATGCTCCCGGCCGTGGCCAGCCTGCACGCCACCGCCGTGCGCATCCTCGCCTACAGCCTTCTCATGTGGTTCCTCACCCTGGTCTTCGCTCCCATCGCCGACATGGGCCTGCTCTACCTGGGGGCCGCCGTGGTGCTGGGGGCGTTGTTCAACTGGTACGCCCTGGAGCTCCTTCGGGCGCCCTCGCCCGAGCGGGCCATGCGCCTGTTCCACTGGTCGATCTCCTACCTCACGCTGCTGTTCGGGACGATGGCCCTCGATCGGCTCTTGGCTTGAGCCCGCCATGACCATGACCGACCCCACCACCGAGCCCCGTCCCGCTCCCACCACGACCGCGGTAGAGGGGCCGGCCGGGACCCCGCCGCCCCGCGAGCTCACCGGGCCCGCCCTGTGGCTGACCACGTCCGACCACAAGGTCGTCGGCCGCCTCTACATGGCCTTCTCGCTGGTGTTCCTGCTGGTGGGCAGTGCCGCCGGGGGAGTCCTCGGCGTCGAGCGCATCGACGCCGGCCTCCAGGTCCTGGGCTCGGAGGCCGCGGCCCAGCTCCACACCCTCCACGGCGAGGTGACGGTCCTGTTGTTCCTGGTCCCGTTCTTCCTCGGTCTGGCC
>JAUJLZ010000089.1:3434-7104 GCA_030447125.1 Acidimicrobiales bacterium | reverse complement strand
ACCACCCGGTTCCGCTTGGTCCCTCCCAAAACCCGGTCAGGCCCGAGCACGACGTTGATCGTCCCCCAGAACCCTGGGGGAGAGCGACAAGACCGAGGGCCGACGACGACGGCTGATCGTCGGCGGACGACGACGACCCGGGATTCCGAGAGGGATCCCGACAGGGATTCCGACGCGGGCAACGACACGGGCAACGACGAGGGCAACGAAACAACGACCTCGACGATTTCCACCCGCAACCCCCAGGAGGGCTAGACCAGCGAGGAGGCCCGCCGACGCGCCTGCTCGGCGAGGGTGTCGAACAGTGCCTGCTGGGCGGGATCGTCGGCTGCGGTGGCCTCGGGGTGCCATTGCACCGCCACCAACCAGCCCTCGTCCCCCACGGGCTCGAGGGCCTCGACCAGGCCGTCGTCGCTCCAACCGACCTCCGCCAGGCCCTGGCCCACCCGGTCGATCCCCTGGTGGTGGACCGAGGTGCAGGCCCCCAGGCGCAGTGAACCGACAGCCCCGGCCAACCTGCTTCCCTCCGCCACCTGGACGCCATGGGTGACCAGCACCCCCGAGGTGGGGTCACCGTGGGCCCCCCGACCCAGCGGCTCGGGAAGGTGCTGGTACAGGCTGCCCCCCCGGGCCACGTTGACGATCTGGGCACCTCGACAGATGGCCAGGGTGGGAAGGCCCACCTCCAAGGCATAGCTGACCAGGTCGAGCTCGAGGGCGTCGCGGTCGGCGTCGATGCCATAGACGCGGTCGTCGTGGCTGGTGGCGTAGCGCCGGGGGTCGACGTCACCGCCACCGGCCAACACCAGGCCGGCGAAGGGGGCCAGCACCTCTTCGGGCGCATCCGTCTCGGGCCCGGTGAGCAGCACCGGCCGGGCCCCGGCCCGACGCAGGGCGGACACATAGGTGTGGGGTACGGCGTAGGCCCCCGGGCCCCAACCTTCGATGCGGCCCCGCTCCACCCAGGCCGCAGGCACCGCCACCAGGGGCCGGAGGTCGGGCGCCATCAGCTGCTCAGCGCCGGGCGGGGGCCCACCGGGCGGTCGGTGCGCAGCTCCTCGACCAGGGCGTCGACCACGTCGGTCAGGGCGGCCCCGGCTTCCACCAGGGCCCGCTGGCGCACGTAGCTGGGACCCTCGTCGACCAGGACCCGGACCTGGGCCAGCTCGTCAGCACAGCCCAGAGCCCGAGCCGTGGGTCCCAGCTCGTCGACCAGCTCGTCCAGATCGGCCCGGAGGGGCCGCAGGTTCCCGTGCTCATCGACGATGATCTCCGCCTCCATCCCGTACCGCGCTGCCTTCCACTTGTTCTCCCGCGTCACCCAGGCGCTGGGCGCCATGACCGGATGCCCCCGGTCGTAGGCCGTGTCCATCCACTCGACCAGGCACTGGGTCAGCGCCGCCACCGAGGCCACCTCGCTCATGCGGGGCAGCCCGTCGCACACCCGCAACTCCACCGTACCGAAGTCGGGGTGGGGCCGGACGTCCCACCACACCTCTCGGATCGAGGTGATGGCCTTGGAGCGGATCAGCGTGGTCATGAACCGCTCGAACTCCCCCCAGTCAGCCATCTGGTGGGGCAGACCGGCCATCGGCAGCCCCTCGAAGACCTTGGAGCGACACGAGGCCAAGCCGGTGTCCTGGCCCATCCAATAGGGGCTAGAGGCCGAAAGGGCGAGCAGGTGGGGCAGGTAGCCCACCAGGCCGTTGGCGATGGTGATGGCCTTCTCGGCCGAGCGCACGCCCACGTGGACGTGGATGCCGAAGATCTGCAGGCGCCGGGCCAACCACTGCATCTCGTCGAGGAGCTGGTGGTACCGGGGGTTGGGGCTGACCTGCTGGGTGGCCCAGTGGGTGAAGGGGTGGCTGCCCGAGCACATGACGGCCAGGCCCCGAGGAGCGCACACGGCGTTGAGCGTGGCCAGTGTGGCCTCCAGGTCAGCCCGGGCCTCGGCCACGTCGCCACACACACCGGTGATGATCTCGACGGTCGACTCGAACAGCTCGTGCTTGGCCTTGGGGTGCTCCCCACCAGGGTGGCCCTGGCCCATCACCGCCAGCACCTCGCTGGCGGTGCTGTGGAGCTCTCTGGTGGTGTGGTCGACGATCTCCAGCTCCATCTCCACCCCGAGGCTGGAGCGCTCGGAGGCGTTGAAGTCGATGTGCACCCGTCAGCGCCGGGCGGCCAGGACACCCATGGCCGCGACCGCCGCAGCCACGCCTCCCGCCAGACGGCGATGGGTGGTGAAGGAGAGCTGGCGGCTCCGCGACGTGGCTTGGTCGTCGAAGATGCCGTGGGCCCCGTGGTCTCCGGGCACGGGCGACCACAGGTTGTCCGGGCGTTGCCCGTCGCCCACATCGAGCTGCTGGGCGTCGTAGCCGGTGCGGGCCAGGTAGCGGTCGAGCACGCCGGGCAGGAACTTGTTGCCCCAGATCGTGGCCACCGTGGGCAGACCCACGTGAAGTTCCCGGCGGGGGTGGGCGGCCGCCCACACGATGGCCCGGGCCGCCACCTCGGGTTGGTAGATGGGAGGTACGGGCTGGGGGTGGTCGGAGAGGCGGTTGCGCACCCAGCCGAACTGGGGGGTGTTGAGCGCCGGGAGGTGCACCATGGTGACCTTGACCTCGAGGCGGTCGTGGGCCAGCTCGCAGCGCAACGAGTCGACGAAGCCTCGGATGGCGTGCTTGGACCCGCAGTAGGCGGCCTGGAGGGGGATCCCCCGATAGGCGAGGGCCGAGCCGACCTGCACGATCGTGCCCGCGTTGCGGGGCCGCATGCGAGCGAGGGCGGCCAGGATGCCGTTGACGCTGCCCAGGTAGGTGACCTCGGTCACCCGCTTGACCTCGGCGGCGTCGAGCTCGTGCACCGGCGAGAACACCGAGGTCATGGCGTTGTTGACCCACACGTCGATGGGTCCGAGCTCCTCCTCGAAGATGCTCGCCGCCTCCTCGACGGCCTCGGCGTCGGCCACGTCGATCGACGCGGTGACCGCCCTGGCCCCCGAAGCCCGAGCCTCCTCGGCCGCCGCCTCCAAGCCCTCGTGGTCCCGGGCGATGAGGCCCACACTGGCTCCGGCATGGGCAAAAGCCCGAGCGGTGGCCCGGCCCACACCTGCCGATGCTCCGGTGATGACGACGACGCGGGCGGGACCAGGAACGGACATGGTCTTCGTGATACCCGATGGGCGATGCCGGATACGCCTCGCCGCGGTGGCGTGCGCGAGGCTGTCACCCGATGGGACCAGTGGCGCGGGCAGTGGTACGGGGTGGGGCGGCGGGGGCGGCGGCGACCGTGCCGATGAGCCTGGTCATGCTGGCCGCAGGGCGGGTGGGCGCCATGGGGACGCAACCTCCGGAGCGGGTGGCCGAGGAGGCGCTGGGTCGGGCGGGCGCCGACGACACCTCCGAGGAGACCCAGAACGTGGCCGCCTCGGTCGCCCACCTGGCCTTCGGCGCAGGGAGCGGGGCCGCCTTCGCCCTGATGCGCCGGGGTCTCGGCCTGCGCACCCCCATCGTGGCCCAGGGCTGCGTCTTCGGCCTCGGGGTTTGGGCCGCCAGCTACCAGGGGTGGATCCCCGCCCTCGGGATCCTTCCCCCGCCGGAGCGGGACCGGCCGGGGCGGCGGCGCACCATGATCGCCGCCCACGTCGTCTACGGCGGCGTGCTGGGTG
>JAUJLZ010000089.1:0-3334 GCA_030447125.1 Acidimicrobiales bacterium | reverse complement strand
GGCTGGCCTAGGTTCGTGCCCGTCGTGAGCCACTACTTCGACCCGGACCCGACGGTGGCCTCCCAGCCCCGCCAGGTGCAGCTGGTGTTGCCCGACGTCACCCTCGATCTCACGACCGACCGGGGCGTGTTCGCCGGGCACGCCGTGGACCCCGGGACCCGTTTCCTCCTCCTCGAAGCTCCCCCACCACCACCGCACGGCGACCTCCTCGACCTCGGTTGCGGCTACGGTCCCATCGCCGTGACCTTGGCGCACCGCTCCCCCGACGCCACCGTCTGGGCGGTCGACGTCAACCGCCGGGCCCTGGCGCTGGCTGCGGCCAACGCCCGGGCGAGCGGCGTGGGCGACGTCCGAGCCCGCCAGCCCGACGACGTCCCTCCCGACGTGCGCTTCGTCGGCATCTGGGCCAACCCCCCCGTGCGCATCGGCAAAGCGGCCCTCCACGAGCTGTTGTCGCACTGGCTGGAACGACTCGTGCCCGGCGGGCGGGCCTGGCTGGTGGTGCACAAGCACCTGGGCGCCGACTCCCTCGTGGCCTGGCTGGCGGGTGAAGGGTTCGCCACCGAACGCCGTCGCTCTCGCCGGGGCTACCGCCTCCTCGAGGTCCAGGCCCGGACCACACCGTGACCGGCGCCACCGAGGGAGGTCTCGGGCCAGTGCCGAGCAGCAGGAACCTGGGCGACACCGAGATCAAGCGCCTGCACCGCCACTGGCGCCAGCACACCACCGGGCGCCTCGCCTTGCTGCTCGACTCGGTGCAGACCCCTTTCAACGTGGGGGCGATCGTCCGCCTCGCCGCCGCCGAGCGGGCCGAGCACCTGTACCTGGCGGGGGCCAGCCCCACGCCCAACCACCCCAAGTCGGCCAAGACCTCGCTGGGCACGCAGCGCTACCTGCCCTGGACCACCTACGAGGCCAGCGTCGAGGCCATCGCCGCAGCGCGGGGTGACGGCTTCTTCCTCCTCGGCCTGGAGCTGGCCGAGGCCTCACTCCCCCTCCACGACGTCACCCTGCCCGCCGACGTGTGCGTCGTCATCGGTCACGAGGACCGAGGCCTGTCACCGGCCACCCTTCGCGGTTGCGACGCCGTGGCCTTCATCCCCCAACTCGGTCGGGTCGGTTCGCTGAACGTCGCCCACGCCGCCGCCATCGCTGTCTACGAGATCCGTCGCCGGGAGTGGACCGCGTCGGGCTGAGCCGTTCTCCTCTCGTGGCGGCAGCCCGGCTAGATGCGGGTGGGGTCGACGGCCACCCGGAGGCGACCCGCCGGGCGCGCCACGGCGGCCAGTGCCATGGTCAGGGCGTCGTGGTCAGGGGCCCGGATGAGCCAGCGCCCGTCGGCGGGACCCAACACCTCGATGTCGGGCTGTTCCGCCAACCCCGCGACGAAGGCGGCTGCCGGTGGCCCCGACACCAGGGCCAACGCCGTTGCCGGCGGGAAGCCCAGGGCCTGGCGGCGCAGCGCCTCGGCCCCGGCCACGCGGGAGGGGTCGGCGTGCAGGGCGGCCTGGACCACCTCGTGGCCGGGCAGGCGGGTCTGGAGGACCAGCCGGCCCCCCTCGGCCTTGCCTCCCAGCAGGCGGGCAGCCCGGGCCAGGAGGGCCAGGGCCTGCTCGGCAGCCCGGTAGCGGGGTGCCAACAGCTCGGCGTCGAGATCGAGGAAGGCCACCACGGCCGGACGGAGGCGCCGGTGCAGGACCGCCTCGGTGCCCACCACCACGGCGGCTCCGTCGAGCTCGTGGTCACGCCCGGCGTCGAGCCGGTCGTCGTCCTTGGATCCGGTCCTGGAGCCGGCCGGCGTCTCGCCGGTGACCTCGGCCACCGGCACGCCGATCAGGCGTTCGAGGTCTTCGCGCACCCGCTGCACGCCAGGCCGCAGCGCCTTCAGACGACCGGCACCGCAACGCAGGCACACCGCCGGGCGAACTGCCGCGCAGCGCCGGCAGACCAGCTCGGTCCCGTCGACCACCGCCACCGCAGCCGTGCACACCTCGCATCGGGCCAACTCGGCACAGGTGGCGCACACCAACATCGCGGCCCGGCCCTTGCGGTTGAGCACGCACACCACCCGGGGCCCCGATCCAGCTCCGCCGGCGGTGGCGTGGCGGAGCAGCTCGACCAGGCGGGGCGCGTACAGGTCGGCCCGCAGGGGCTCCTCCCGGCGACGGTCGATCACATCGACCACCGGCCATCCCGCCCGTTCCCCGGTCCGAGGGAGGGTGAGGAGCGGTCCCCAGGCCAGCGCCTCCAGGGAGGGGCAGGGTGAGATCCAGGTGCACGGCACCCCGGCCCGCCTCGCCCGCTCGCCGGCCACCTCGCGAGCACTCCATGTCGGCGCCGCCTGCTCTTGGTGGGCCTCGTCGTGCTCGTCGAGCACGACCACCGCGGCCAGCCCCACGACCGGGGCCCACGCTCCGGCTCGGGCCCCCACCACCACCTGGGCCCCCGCAGCAGCCTGGGCCCACCTACGGGGCACGAGGGCGACGGTCAGGCCCTGGTCCCGGAGTCTGGCGGCGACGTCGGCCCCACCGGCCAGGGAGGGGGCCACCACCAACGTCGGCCCCCGGCGGGCAGCCTCGAGCACCACGGGCAGGATGTCGGCCGCCGGCGGCAGCCGGACCACGGCTCGGGGCAGGGACACGGCCTCACCGGCCAGCTCCCTCAGCCCGGTTCTGGCCCCACCAGCGGGGGCTCCAGTCCCTGCTGGTGGGGCCAGAGCGGAGGAAGGGGCGGGGGCGGCCGGGGGCGGGGGCGGAGGCGGAGGCGGGAGACCGTGCACGGCGGTGATCGGCGAGGCGGTCCGCAGGAAGTGGACCCGCCGCCCCGCCCAACGCCGGGCAGCCCAGCCGGCCAGGTCGATCAGCGCAGGGGAGGGACCCAGCCCGCTGATCCGGGAGACGGGCCGCAGGACCCGTCCTTCGGTGGCGGCCACGGGGTCGGCCACCACCCAACCTCGCACCCGTCGCCCGTGCAGGCCCACCCGCACGATGGCGCCCACGGCGACCCGGTCGGCCATCGCCGCGGGGACCAGGTAGTCAAAGGCGCGGTCGATGGCGGGGACGTCGGGCAGCACGGCCACGATGCGCTCTCTTGGCCCGGGCTCCTCCTGCCCCGTCCCCCCGTCGTTCGTCGTCGCGTTGACCCCCTCCGACGCGGTCAACGCGACGAAGAACGGAGAGGGTCTCCGGGCAGAGGACGGATGGGCGGCAGGACTTACAGGCCGAGGGCGGAGGTGAGCTCCTCCAGACGGGGAGTCGCCTCCCAGGTGAACTCCTTGTCGGAGCGCCCGAAGTGGCCGTAGCTGGCCGTGCGCCGGAAGATGGGCCGGCGCAGG
>JAUJLZ010000088.1:4927-7158 GCA_030447125.1 Acidimicrobiales bacterium | reverse complement strand
ACGCCTGGTTCGACTCGGGCTCGATGCCCTCGGCCCAGTTCCACTTCCCCTTCGAAGAGGAAGCTCGGTTCACGTCGTCGTACCCGGCCGATTTCATCTGCGAGGCCATCGACCAGACTCGAGGCTGGTTCTACTCGCTCCTGGCCATCAACACCCTGGTCTTCGACACCACCCCCTATGGCAACGTCGTGTGCCTCGGGCTCATCGTCGACGGTGAAGGCCAGAAGATGTCGAAGTCGCGAGGCAACGTCATCGACCCTTCCCACGTGTTCGACACGGTCGGGGCCGACGCCCTTCGTTGGTACTTCTTCTCCGCCGGACAGCCCTGGACCCCACGCCGGGTCTCCGAGGACGGCATCCGGGAATCGACCCGCCAGACCCTGTTGACGCTGTGGAACGTCTTCTCCTTCTTCGCCACCTACGCCGATCTCGACGGCTTCGAGACCACGCTGGGGGCGCCAGCGCCGGTGCCGGTCCACGTGCTCGACCGGTGGGTCCTCGGGGAGCTCGACGCCACGGTGATCGAGGTCACCGATGCCCTGGAGGCCTTCGATGCCCTCCGGGCTGCCACCCGCCTGGCCACGTTCGTCGATGACCTCTCCAACTGGTACGTGCGCCGCTCCCGGCCCCGCTTCTGGAAGGCGTCGGATCCCGTGGCCCACATCACCTTGCACCGCTGCCTGGTGGTGACCGCCGAGCTGCTGGCGCCGTTCTGCCCTTTCTTGGCCGACGACCTGTGGACCCGCCTCACGGGCGGCGCCTCGGTGCACGCATCCGACTGGCCCGAGCCCGGTGGTGCCGCCGACGCCGGCCTGGCCGAAGAGATGGCCGCCGCCCGGCGGCTCGTCGGGTTGGGGCGGGCCGCACGCACCGACGCCGGCATCAAGGTCCGCCAGCCCCTCCGCCGGGCCCTGCTCCTCCACCCGGGAACCTCCCTCAGCGAAGAGGTGCGGACTGAGGTCGCCGACGAGCTCAACGTCAAGGGCCTCGAGGAGATCGAGGCCCTGAGCGGGCTGGTGCACTGGCAGGTGGTGCCCAACTTCCGGGCGCTCGGTCCCCGCCTCGGTGCGCAGGTCAACCAAGTCAAAGCGGCGCTGGTGGAAGCTGACGGGACCCACCTGCGGGACGCCCTCGAGCGCGACGGCTTCGTCGAGGTGGCGGGCGTGCGCCTGACCACCGACGACGTGGAGGTCAGAGCTGAGCGCCAGCTCGACATCGCCCTGGCCCAGGACGGCACCTGGGCCGTGGCCCTCGACCTCGAGCTGAACCGGTCGCTCCGCCTTGAGGGTACGGCCCGGGAGCTGGTGCGCTCGCTCAACGACCTCCGGCGCGAGCAGGGCTTTTCCATCGCCGACCGCATCCGCGTCACGCTCGGAACCGACGATGATCAGGTGGTCGCCGCCGTCGAGGCCCACCGGCAGTGGATCGCCGGCGAGGTCCTGGCTGAGGACCTGACCCTCGACCAGCAGGGCGGGCCGGACGGGACGAGCCCCATGGCGTCGCATCTCACGATCGAGCGCACCGACGTGGTGGTCAAGCTGCGCCTCGCCTGAGGCTGTCGCCCTTCCGCCGGAAACGGCGACGGGCAGGTGAGCCAGCCTTACCGGCGTCCGCCTGCCACCTTTTTGGCCGGCGCCCTCTTCGCTGGCGTGGCCCGCTTGGCCGGCGCCTTGGTTGCCGGCGCCTTTTTGGCCAGGGTCTTGTTCACCGCTGAGGCCTTCTTGGCCGGCGCCTTGGTTGCCGGCGCCTTTTTGGCCAGGGTCTTCTTCACCGCTGAGGCCTTTTTGGCCGGAGCCTTCTTGGCCGGAGCCTTCTTGGCCGGGGTCTTCTTGGCCGGGGCCTTGGTTGCCGCCACCTTGGTTGCCGGCGCCTTGGTGGCCGGCGCCTTTTTGGCCGGGGTCTTCTTCGCTGCCGCTGCCTTCTTGGCCGGGACCTTCTTGACCGGAGGGGGTTCGATGCCCAGTTCGCGATCGATGGCCACCAGGACCGAGATGCGGTTGGCGCCCATGATCTCTCGGGCCCGCACCTGTTCGAGCTCGTCTTCGGTCAGCTGCGAGAGCACCGATCTGACCTCGGGGACCCGCAACTCGTCGTAGTCGGCGATGGGAAAGAAGTCCTCGTCGGGCTCTTCCTCGACCTCCTCGTCTACTTCCTCTTCTTCCTCTTGGAGGTCCGCGCTCGCAGGGCGGTCGGACCATCCCTCGTCGGGAACGTCCCACTCGCCCTCGTCC
>JAUJLZ010000088.1:3484-4827 GCA_030447125.1 Acidimicrobiales bacterium | reverse complement strand
CTCGCCCGCTCCTGGCCCCACCAGGTCGCCATCGGCATCGCCATCGAGGCCGACATCTTGGGACTGGCCGCCGTCGTCTGCAGCCTCGGACTCGCGCAGCTCGGCGATCCTGTTGATGATCGGCACCCGGCCCTTGCCGCTACGTTCCCGTCGCTCGACCACGTCGAGCTCGTCGGCGTAGAGCTCAGGGAGCAAGGGCATGATCTCGGCCACCGAGAGGTCGTCGTAGTCCTCGATGGGAAAGAACTCATCCTCGACCACGGCGGTCTCCCCCTGATCGGGCTCCGCCGGCATCGCCGGCTCGGGCATGGCCGTCTCTGCAGCCGTGTCTCCGGTCATGCTCCGCCGGACCTCATCGATGCGGTTGAGGACCGACACCCGGCCCTTGGTCTCGCGTTCGCGGTCTTCGACCATGTCGAGTTCGTCGGGGTAGAGCTCGGGCACGAGCGGGAGGATCTCGGCAACCTTGAGGTCGTCGTAGTCCTCGATGGGAAAGAAGCCGTCGCCACCGTCGTCGGCAGGAGCGGGAGCACCTACCGTGGCCAACGCCGGCCGCCGGGCTGCAGGGGTGTACGCCGGTGCCGCGGTGACGGGGACCGGAGCGGTGGGTTCACCGGTGCCCGATGAGGAGGAGGTTGTCGCCATGGGAGGGGCGTAGTCCACGCTGGGCGCCCCCTGCTCCCGACTCCCCTGGGCACCCACCGGAGCCGGTGCCCGACGGGCCTCGGCTTCGTCGCCGGGCCGCCGGACCAACACCGAGACGAGCAACACGACACCGGCCAACACGCTCGATCCGATCGAAGCGATGATGAGCCCGAGACCGGACCCGGAGATCAATCCGAGCACCAACAACACGAGCGCCACCAACAACAATCCGAAGCTGATCAGTACAAGCACCTGTCCCTCACCGTCCCGAGTCCATAGCTAGCCCGCTTCCGTCACCCGCTCGCGTTTTCACTCAACGAGTCGTTGCCCTACCGCAGTCAGCCCCGAAGAACTGCATCCTAGACAGCAGTGCCACTCGTCGTCTCATTCGCGGCATCCGACGCCTCGGCGAACGCGGTTAGCGCTGTCGGCGGCGCCGGAACCGGGCTGAGCTCTTGGCCTCGTCGTACAGGTCTCCCTCGTTGCCCCACTCGTTGGCTTCACTCGCATCGTCACGGGGACCGAGTGGCTCCGGATCGTTCACCGCTCGTCGCAGCTCGGCGAAGAACGGGTCGTCGTCCGGTGCGACCGAATCAACTCTCGCTTCGCCGTCGGGACCGTCGCCGCTGAGGACCTGGTCGTCACGTGCTTGGTCGCGGACGTCGTCGTCGCCATGGTGGTCGTCGCCATGGTGGTCG
>JAUJLZ010000088.1:0-3384 GCA_030447125.1 Acidimicrobiales bacterium | reverse complement strand
CGCGGTTCGAGGCGCCCGGCTTGCTCCAACCACGCCAGCTGCTCGCGGAGCTCGTCCGCCAGCCGGCGTCGCTCGTGGTCCACGAACGAGGCCAGCGACGCCGCCTCGTCCTCGAGCATCGCTCTGCGCTCGACGACCTCGCGCAACTCCGCCTGCATGCGGGACTCGATCTCCTCATCCAGCTGTCGGCGCCTTACCTCGGTCTCCTCCACGAGCAGGCGCGCCCGCTCCTCGGCGTCGCGCACCAGCTGCGCCGCTTCTATCTGCGCCTCCCGTCTCGCCGCGTCGGCGGTTCGCTGGGCCAGGACGAGGGTTCGGCTCAGGTCTTCGTCTGGTCCTCGCTCGAGCAGACGTCGTTCTGCGTCCGTGGCCCGCGCGCTCGACTCCGCCAACCGGGCTTCGAGTTGGTCGAACGCCTCGGCCACCTGCTCGACGAACGCATCGACCTCATCGGTCCGGTATCCCCGCCACTGCTCGGCGAAGCGGACCTCACGGACACGCTCGGGTGACACACCGAGAGCCATCCGCTCATGCTACTGAGCCGCTCGGGGGCAGGCGCGGATGCTCAGAAAAGTCCGCAGAGCAACGGTGCGATGAAGAGCTGCAGGGCAAAGATCACGATGATGGGTGACAGGTCGAGGCCCATACCTCCGAGGGCGACCGGCGGAAGGGCCCGGCGGATGGGCCCCAAGACCGGCTCGGTGATGGTGTAGAGGAAGGAGAACACCGTGGCCACGAAGCCGCCTGGCGCGATGGGGAACCAGCTCAGAAGGATGCGGCCGAAGACAGCGATCAGGTAGACCGTCGGCAACCAGCACAAGACGTCCCCCAGCACTAGGAGTTCCGTTCCTCGAGGTGACGACGATCCTCGTCGGAGACCTGGACGTCGGAAGGGGTGAGCAGGTACAGCTGGGTGGTCACTCGTTCCATCTGGCCCTTGAGGCCATAGCACAGGCCGCTGGCGAAGTCGACGAGGCGCCGCGAGAGCTCTCGCTCGACGCCCTGGAGGTTCACGATCACCGGCACGCCGGCCATGAACTTGTCGGCCACCTCCTGCGCCTCGTTGAACGACGACGGGGACATGGCGTGGGGCTTGGGGCTGGGCTGGGTCACGATGGGACGGACCACTGCGCCTCGGGGCCGCAGCGGCGACTGCTGGGGCAGGGTCTCGGGCTCACGCTCGCGCGCCGGGAGCGAGCGGACGGCACCGACGCTTGGATCGAACGCAGCCGGTTCAGGGGCGTAGCGGGTGGTCGGCCTCCCCTGGGGCTCGGCGGGGGCCTCGTAGTCGTAGTCGTCGTACTCATCATCGGGGCCGAGGCCGAGGTACATCATCGCCCGTCGCCACATCGTTGCCATTGCAAGTCCTCCTGAGTTCGCCGAGGTTAGTGGCGCGCACCGGAGACGGCGTGCCCGACCCGGTTGCGCACCGTTCGAGGTCCGAACAGGGCCTGGCCCACGCGCACCATGGTGGAACCCTCCTCTACCGCCACCTCGAGGTCACCGCTCATGCCCATCGAGCGCTCTACCAGTCCGAGGTCGTCGGCCAACGACGCCAGGAGGCGAAAGCCGGCACGGGCTTCCTCGGGCGGTCCAGCCGGCCCCACGGACATGAGACCGGACACGTCGAGGCCGCCCTGGCGGGCCGCAGCCACCAGTGGTGCCACCTCGCCAGGCACGCACCCACCCCGGCCCGACGCGCCCGTGGTGTCGACCTGCACGAGCACCCGGGCCGACGGTGCCCGCCGGACGAGGTGGCGGACGAGCTCCATGCGGTCGACGCTCTGCCAGAGCTCCACCAGGGGCGCCAGCCGGGCGACCTTGTTCGACTGCAGACGGCCGACGAAGTGCCATCGGGGAAGCGGGTGGTGGGGCATGGTCGACAACGCCGCCGCCTTGGCCACCAGCTCCTGGGCGTAGCTCTCGGCCACGTCGACCACGCCCGCGTGCAGGGCCGCGTCGACGACCTCGGGACCGAAGCCCTTGGTCACGGCCACGAGCCTCACGGAGGTGACGTCGCCTCCCGCTCCGACGATGCGCGCCCGAACCTGGGCCGTCCGCTCGGCCACGTCCTCGACGAGGCTCACGAGTCGGACCTCATGGTGCGCAGCCTCACGAGGCCAGCGTGGCGACGAGGGCCTGGCGGGAGGTCGTACCGCTGCCCCGATGAGACCAGTGCTCGGAGGAGCAGGCCGTGCACACACCCAGGACCTCACACCGCTCGACACCTGCGGCGGCCAGTCCGGCGCGGACCCCGGCGACGAGGTCGAGCGCCGGCTTGCCCTCTCCGGTGCGAGCAGCCACCGCGGGTCCGAGGGCGGCGACCAAGGCGTCGAGGTCGTCGAGGCCGAACTCGTAGCACGACGGAGCGATGCAGGGACCGACCACGGCGCGCACCCGCCCCGCTCCGACACGAGCCAACGCCTCCACCGCAGCAGCCAACACACCCGCGACGAGCCCCCTCCACCCCGCGTGCACCACGCCCACGGCGCCGTCAGCGAGCAGGGCGACCGGAGCGCAGTCGGCGACCGTCACGCACAACACCGCACCACCCGTGGTCGTGATGGCCGCGTCACCTCGGGCGCCGGCCTGCGCGCCCGGTTCGTCGACCACCACCACGTTCGCACCATGGACCTGGTCCAGCCACGTCCAGGGCATGGGCTCGAGGGCCTGGCGGCGAGCAACGACGCCGACAGCGTCCGGTGACAGGTCTCCCTCGGCTCGGCCCGTGAAGCGGTACCTGGGCACAAGGGGCCGACCAGTGCTGTCGTCCACGGCGCAGCTACTTGAGGAACGATGGTACGTCGAAGTCGTCGTCGCCCTCGAGGTCGAGATCGAGGTCGTCCTCGGCGGCAAAGACATCCCGGGGACGTTCGCGGGCGCGTTCTCGTTCCCGCTCGTGCTCGCGTTCCCGCTCGCGTTCCCGTTCCCGTTCCCGTTCGCGCTCCGCCGGTCGTCGAGCATCTCGCTCCGGCCGGGGGGACGCCGACATCCTCGTCTCCCGGCGCTCACCGCGCTCCGCCGTGCGTCCCTCCTCCCACCGATCGAAACCTGCGGCGATGACCGTGACCCTCACCTCGTCGCCCATCGACTCGTCGATGACCGCGCCGAAGATGATGTTGGCGTCGGGGTGGGCCACGCCGTGGATCACCTCGGCGGCCTCGTTGATCTCGAACAGCCCGAGGTCGTTGCCTCCCGAGACGCTGAGCAGCACACCCCGGGCACCTTCGATCGACGCCTCCAGGAGGGGGCTGGAGATGGCCGCCCGAGCGGCGTTGAGGGCTCGGCCGTCGCCGGAGCCGTAGCCGATGCCCATGAGGGCCGAGCCGGCGTTGGTCATGATCATCTTCACGTCGGCGAAGTCGGTGTTGATGAGCCCGGGCG
>JAUJLZ010000087.1 GCA_030447125.1 Acidimicrobiales bacterium | reverse complement strand
CGGTGTCCCACAACAGGATGTCACGAGGGGAGTCGAAGACCCGGTGCAGGGCCAGGGTGACCTCGACGGCGCCGAGATTGGAGCCGAGGTGCCCACCGTTGGCCGACACGGCGTCGACGATGAACTGCCGCAGCTCGACGGCCAACTCATCGAGCTCGGGATAGCCGAGGCGACGGAGGTCGGCGGGGCTGGAGATGGAGTCGAGCAGCATGGTCTGACAGGCCGTCCTCGTCCTCGGGGTCCCCTCGACGCTACCGCCGACATCGCCCAGCGGCGACCTCGCCCGGGCGGGCAGACTGGCGCTCGGTGACGACGGCGCGGGAGCGGCTCGAGGTCAAGGGGCTCGACCGTCCCCTCGAGCTGGCCGTGGCCGAGGACGGCCGGGGGGGCCGGCCCCTGCTCCTGGCCCACGGCTTCACCGGGGCCAAGGAGGACTTCACCTCCCATCTCCCCACCCTGGCGGCCGCCGGCTGGCACGCCGTGGCCCCCGACCTTCGGGGTCACGGCGCCAGTGACGCGCCCGACGACGAGGCTGCCTACGACCTCCGCCTCCTCGCCGGCGACCTCCTGGCCCTGGCCGATGCCCTGGGCTGGCAACGCTTCACGCTGCTCGGCCACTCGATGGGGGGCATGGTCGCTCAGGTGGCGGCCCTGGCTGCCCCCGAGCGCCTGGATGGCCTGGTCCTCATGGACACCGGACCTGGGCCCGTCGGCGTCGACCGTGCTCTGGCCGACCTCTCGGTCGACGTGGTGCGCTCGGGAGGCATGGCCCTGCTCGGTGAGGTGGTCGCCTCGCTGCCCGAGGGCAGCCCGCTCGACACCACCGCCGCTCGCCGCCTCCGCCGGAGCCGGCCGAGCCCGTTGGGAGGAGACGATCCCGAGGCCAGTTGGGCCGCCTTCGGGCAGGCCAAACTGTACGCCGCCTCCCCAGCCATGTACGCCGCCATGGTCCCGGCCATGCTCGACCAGGACGAGCGATCTGTGGCGCTGGGCGGGCTGGCCGTGCCCACCCTGGTCATCGTGGGCGAGTACGACACGTTGTTCTTCGACGACTGCCGCCGCCTGGCCGGCGCCATCCCCGGCGCCCGCCTCGAGGTCATCGCCGGAGCCGGCCACAACCCCCAACACGAGGCCCCCGAGGCCTGGGAGGCCGTCCTGCTCGACTTCCTCGACGAGGTGGCCTCGGCGACGCCAGGTGCGAGGGCAGCGGTGAGCGAGGAGGACGAGGGGTAGGGCCGGGCGATGACCGCCACCGCCGGCCCCGTCGTCGCCAGCCCCGCCGACGTCGCCCTCTTGGGCCAATCCCGGGTCCAGCGGGTGGCGATCCTGCGGGCGCTCACCGGCCTGGGCGACCTGCTGTGCATCATCCCTGCCCTGCGCGCCCTGCGAGGCGCGCTTCCCGACGCCCGGGTCACGCTGATCGGCCTCCCCGAAGCGGCCCCTGTCGTCGCCCGCTTCCCCCAGTACGTCGACGAACTGGTCGCCCTGCCCGGCTGGCCGGGGCTCCCCGAGCGGGAGGTCGACGTGGCCGGGCTGGTCCCGTTCCTGGCCACCATGCAGGAACGGGACTTCGACCTCGTCCTCCAGCTTCACGGCAGCGGCCAGGTGAGCAACCCGCTCGCCGCCCTGCTCGGGGCCAGGCACACCGCCGGGTTCTACCTGCCGGGGCAGTTCTGCCCCGACGCCAGGCATTTCCTCCCCTTCCGCGACGACGAGCCCGAGCCCCTTCGTCACCTGCGCCTGGTGGAGCACCTCGGCCTGCCGGCGGGCGACGCCTCCCTCGAGTTCCCGCTGGAGCCCGACGACCAACAGGCGCTGGATGCGCTGCCCGAGACAGCGAAGCTGGTCCCCGGCCGCTACGGGTGCGTCCACCCCGGAGCCAACGAAGCCAACCGGCGTTGGTCGCCCCACCACTTCGCCGCCGTGGCCCACGCCCTGGCTCGTCGGGGCCTGGAGGTGGTGCTCACGGGAACGGCCGGGGAGGCTCCCCTCACCGCCGCCGTGGCCCGGGCCATGGACACCCCTGCCATCGACCTCGCCGGCCGCACTGGCCTCGGCGCTCTGGCTGCACTGGTGTCCCGCAGCCGCTTGCTGGTGGCCAACGACACCGGGGTCTCCCACCTGGCGACCGCGTTGCGGACGCCGAGCGTCGTGGTCTTCAGCGGGTCTGACCCGCAGCGCTGGGCACCTCTGGACCAGGACCGTCACCGGGTCGTGGGCCCTCACCCACCAGCTTCGGTCGACGCCGTGGTGAGCGAAGTCGATCACCTCCTCGCCCTCGCCCTCGCCCCCTGAGCCTCGTCGTGCACCACCCACGGCTCGACCCACCGCCAGGCAAGATCGTCGTCCTCCGAGCCAACGGCCTGGGCGACCTCATGTTCAGCCTCCCCGCCCTGGAGGCGTTGCGGGCCGCCTACCCCCACGCGGAGATCGTCCTCCTCGCCCGCCAGTGGCACCAGGACCTGCTGGCGGGTCGACGGGGGTCGGTCGACCGGGTGGTGGTCGTGCCTCCCGCCCTCCTGGACGGCGGGGGAGCCGGTGATGGAGACGACGACGTTCTGTCCGGCCCGCTCTTCGCCGCCATGGCCGCCGAGCACTTCGACGTGGCTGTCCAGCTCCACGGCGGCGGGCGCCACTCCAACCCCTTCGTCCGCCGCCTGGGCGCCCGTCTGGCCGTCGGCCTCCAGACCCCCGACGCCGTTCCCCTCGATCGCTGCGTCCCCTACATCTACTACCAGAACGAGATCCTGCGCCTCTTGGAGGTGGTGGGTCTGGTCGGCGCCCGGGTCGTCGGCCTGGAGCCCCGCCTGGCCGTGCTCAACGCTGACCGGGAGGAGGCCGCCGGGGCCCTGGCGCCCACCGAGCAGCCGCTGGCCGTACTCCACCCCGGCGCCACCGATCCCCGGCGTCGTTGGCCCCCCGAGCGCTTCACCGAGGTGGCCGGGCGCCTGATCGACGCGGGAGCCCAGGTCGCCGTGGTGGGAACCGAGGACGAGGCCGACCTGGCTCGGCGGATCGTCACCGGCGCCCCGGGCGTGGTGCACGACCTCGCCGGCCGGCTCTCGATCGCCGGGCTGGTCGGCCTACTCGAGCGCAGCGCCGTGGTGGTGGCCGACGACTCCGGCCCGCTGCACCTGGCCGCCGCCGTGGGGACGGCCACCGTGGGGATCTACTGGTGCGGCAACCTGATCAACGCCGGTCCCATGACCCGATCCCGGCACCGGCCGGCCATCTCCTGGCGGCTGCGCTGCCCTGAGTGCGGCCTGGACTGCACCCGGGCGACGTGTAACCACCGTGCTTCGTTCGTGGCCGACGTGAGCGTGGACGAGGTGGCGGCCAACTCCCTCGAGCTGTTGGCCTGGGCCACCTCGGCGACGTCGGCGACCTCGACTAGCTCGTGATCAATGGCGGCCGGCGTCGGTGATCTCGTCGCGGACCCGCTGCACCCCGCTGGTGCCGGTGGCTACGTCGACGACCAGGTCATGGGCATCGGGGGCCAGGCGGCCCCGGAGCACGGCCACGCCCTCGCGCACCTCGACCTCAAGGCCGCCAGGACCATCGAGTGCCGCCCGAGTGCGAGCGTCACCCGCTAGCCGGGCCCGTAGGCGCCCCTCGGTGACCACGTCCCGGGTGTCACCGGCGAGCAGGCGGGGCGCCGAGCCTGCCGCCCACCCGGCCCAGCCAGTGATCTCCTTGCGGTGCTGCCACGCCCACACGGCGGCTCCCGCCCGGCTCAAAGGAAGCGCTCGTCGGAACGTGCTACTGAGGAGGCCCATGCTCCCAGTGTGCCCCGCTTGGGTCCCAGCTCATGGCTCACCTCCACCGCCGCCCCACGTTCTCAGCGCTTCCGCGTCATCGCGCCGGGCTGAGGACGAGGACCACCACGCCGGCGGTGAGGGCGAAGGCCACTCGGGAGGCCTCCTCCTGGCTCACACCCAGCGTCACGGCCTCTTCGCCCACACCCACCACGGCCGCAGAGCGGGCGACGGGAAACGTCGGCTCACCGTCACCCACGGTGTCGGGATCGAAGGTGACGAGCACGTCGACCACGTCGCCGGCCTCCAGGGGTGGCGTCCCCGGCCCGACGGGGATCGCTACACCTCGACCCCCCGGGGGCAAGGAGGCAGCGAGGGGCGACAGGCCGGCCGGGGCCAGGCGCTCGACCACCACTGCCTCCCCGGCGAGGATGGGCGCAGTCACGGTCTGGCCCTCGGCCGGCGCATCGAGGGCACCGACGGGCACGAGGGCCACCGGCCGCCGCTCCACGGCGGTCTCACCGGCGCCGACCACGGCGCCCGGGATCAGGTCGACGGTGGCCACGAGCGTGGGGCGCATCACGCCCCACCGAGCAGCTGCCGCCTGGGCGCTGCCGAGCAGGCGAGCCACGGTCAGACCGGTGAGGGAGGCCACGACGAGGGCGGCCAGCCAGAACAGCGACGGCCGGCGCACCAGGGGCGAACGGACGTGGCGAAGGGACGGGCGGGACAAGGTGGAGTCGGACATGAACGCTCCTCGGGCAGGTCAAGAACACTGCGGGGGGAAGCGCGGGCCTCAGGGTAGTGCGAAGCCCGAAGCGGCGCACGCGCACGAGCCATCCCCTTGGAGGGGCATGGCGGCAAGGGCGGCCAAGAGCACGTCGCGCAACCGGCCCAGGTTCTGCTGGAAGAACGCGAACACCGCCTCCTGGGACACCGCCTCTTGGGACACCGCCTCTT
This sequence comes from Acidimicrobiales bacterium, assembly GCA_030447125.1. The sequence goes on along the minus strand of JAUJLZ010000087.1, from coordinate 2,493 downwards.
GGGACCCTTCGCCGACAGGCTCCTCGACACCGGTGTCGTAGTCGGTGACCAGGGCCACCGTGGCGTAACACAGCCCCAGCTCCGCGGCCAGGGCCGCCTCGGGGCACTGGGTCATGTTGACCACGTCCCAACCTTGGGCCCGGTGCCACCGCGACTCGGCTCGAGTCGAGAACCGGGGTCCGGCCACGACCACGACGGTCCCGCCATCGACCACCGAAACGCCCGAGGCCCGACCGGCCTGCACCAGGGCCCGACGCAGGTCAGGGCAATAGGGGTCGGCGAAGGCGAGGTGGTTGGTCTGGGGACCGTCGAAGAACGTGGATGCGCGCCCTGACGTGCGGTCGACCAACTGGTCGCAGACCACGAAGTCGCCGGGGTGGATGTGCACCCGCAGCGAACCGGCGGCACAAGGCCCGAGAACCCGACGGACACCCAGGGCCCGCAGCGCCCACACGTTGGCCCGGTAGTTCACCCGATGCGGCGGCAGCTCGTGGTCGCTGCCGTGGCGGGCCAGGAAGGCCACGGGCCGGCCGCCGATCTCACCCAGGGCCACCGGTGCCGACGGCGTCCCATACGGGGTCTCCACGCTGACGTGGTCGGCATCGTCGATCAAGCGGTAGAAGCCGGAGCCGCCGATGACGCCCAGCCGCTCCACCTCGGCCACCCGGAGGGTCAGGCCGACTTGGCGGCGGGTGGCGAGGTCTTGGTGGACGGCGTGGAGGACGAGGACGTGTCGCCCGATGTGGACCCGCTGGCCCCCGACTCCTTGGCCGCAACCTTGGTCCCGCCCTCAGATCCGGTGCCGCTGTCCTTGCCGCCCGTGGCGTCTTTGCCACCCTTGCTGTCCTTGGCGCCACTGTCGCCCGAGTCCTTGTCGCCCTCGCCGGTCTTGGCCGCACCGGAGCGCGAACCAGCCGTGGAGCGGCTGTCGTTCTTGTAGAAGCCGCTGCCCTTGAAAGCGATGCCGATGGAACCGAACACCTTGCGCAGCAAGCCACCACAGGTGGGGCATTCGGTGAGGGACGCCTCGTCGAATCGCTGCACGACCTCGAGGTGGGTGTCGCAGCTCCGGCAGACGTACTCGTAGGTGGGCAAGGAAACCTCCGAAGCCGGCGACAACGCACCGGAAGACGACCGATCGGGCGAGTCAGTGTACCGCCGACAGCCTGCTCCTACGATGGTCGCATGGGACGTGGAACGGCGGGCCGCCGGGCCGCCCCGCCGCCGCAGCGCTGAGCGTCTGGGGCCGCCTCCGGCTCGTGGCCGTCGCCGTCGTGCTCTTGCCGATGGCGTCGCTGGTGGCCGTCCAGGTCGGCGGCATCGACGACGACTGGCGACCCGGCTTCATCTTGGCCGCCGCCGCCGGCGTGCTCGTCGCCGTGGTCGCCTGGCGCATCGCCCAACAGGTGAGCAACTACGTCGACGAGCTCGAGTACAGCCGGCGGGAGTTCCGGGCCGCCCTGACCCGCCTGGGCCAGGCCCTGGAGGCATCCGACGACCGTCGCGCCCTGCTCGACGTGGTGGTCGAGAGCACCCAGGCCATCCTCGGGGCCGACCGCGCCGTCTTCTACGCCGACGCCGGCTCGCACGTCGTGGCCAAGTTGGCCCGCGGTGGCACCGATGTGCTGGAGTCCAGGTTGGCCCACGGCGAAGGGCTGGCCGGTTGGGTGGCCAGCCACGGTGAGGCGGCCCGCTGGCCCACTGGTCCGGCTGCTCCCGTCCCCCCCGAGCCGGCGGTGGGCGTCGCCCTGGCCGTCCCCCTGCAGGCGGGGGGGCACCTCTTCGGGGTCCTCGGCCTCTACGGCCGGGACCGTCCCTTCACCACCGAGGACGTGGCCACCATCGACGACTTCGCCCGCCAGGCCCAAGCGTCGATCGATCGCACCTTCGCCCACGAGGAGGCTCGCCGCCTGTCGATCACCGACGGCCTGACCGGCCTGTGGAACCGGCGCCACCTCGACCTGCGCTGCTCCGAGGAGCTCGACCGCGCCGCCCGCTTCGGTGAGGAGTTCGCCCTGGTCATGTGCGACATCGACGACTTCACCGAGGTCAACAACGGCCACGGCCACCCGGCGGGCGACGCCGTGCTGGTCGAGGTCTCCAGCCGCCTCTCGGCCTCCACCCGCCAGGTCGACCTGGTGGCCCGCTACGGCGGCGAGGAGTTCCTCCTCCTGCTCCCCCGTACCGGCCTGGCCGGAGCGCTGGAGGTGGCCGAGAAGGTGCGAGCGGCGATCTCCGAGCGGCCGGTGTGCACCGACGCCGGCCCGGTGGCGCTGACCATCTCGCTCGGCGTGGCCTGCCACCCCGAGCACGGCACGACCGTCGCCGCCCTCACCGCCGCGGCCGACGCGGCGCTGTACCGGGCCAAGCGTTCGGGCAAGAATCGGGTCTGCGTGGCCCACGCTGCCCAGGACCCCGACTCCGATCCCGATCCCGACCCCGACCCCGACCCCGACCCCGACCCCGACCCCGACCCCGACCCCGACCCCGACC
>JAUJLZ010000086.1 GCA_030447125.1 Acidimicrobiales bacterium | reverse complement strand
GTTTCCCTATCGATGGGACGCAGGACGTGAGCGTCCGAGCGCCTCTCGCCCCAGCAGCGCGAGGGCCAAGTCCTAGGCAGCGTTGAGCGCCCGCCACCTCTCTTCAATTGGCCCCAGCACGGCTTCAATCGCCCGCTTTTCTGGGGCTTGTCCAACAGATTCGAGCTCTGTTATCGGGATCGGGGGTTCGAAACTCCGATCGCGGTGTCAGCATCAGGTCGCCGGGCTGGGCGCCGGGCCCCCCGCTGGCTAAGGGCGCTGACGCCGGCGGCGCCGTCCGTGGGTGCCTGACGGCGGGGCGGAGGGTTCAGTTCGGAACCAGACTGCGGCGGAGCTCGTCGCTCTCGGCCCGGAGGCGCAGCGCCTCAGCATCGTCGCCGGCCTCCAGCGCGATGGAGGCCAGGCTGGCCAGGTCCGCAGCGACGAGCGGGATGTTCCCGAGCGCCCGCTCGATGCCCAGGCAGTCCTCTTGCAGGTTCCGGGCCGCGGCGTGGTCACCCCTGCCTCGCGCCAGCTGGCTCAGGAAGCGAGTGGCGGCCGCGATGCCCACCCGGTCCCCCAACTCCCGCCGGATGGTCAGGCTCTCTTCCAGCAGTCGTCGTGCCTCGGCCTCGTCGCCCGCGAACGGCTCGAGCACGCCCAGGTTCTCCAAGGAGAGGGCGAGGCCGTGGCGGTCGCCGAGGTCCCGGTACCGCGCCAAGGCCTCCTCATAGCAGGCGCGGGCCTGGGCGACGCCCTGCGCCCGGTCGACATGGCCGCCTTCCACCAGCAACTGGAACACGACGCCGAGGTTGACCGAGGCCGCCGCCGTGACCCTGGTCTGTTCCAAGTCCCTGCCCACCGCCAAGTTCTCCTCGAAGCACGCCCTGGCCGCCTCGAGGTCCCCCTCGCCGACGGCCAGGTTCCCGAGTCCAAGGAGAGCGGAGACCATCCCGAGGCGGTCGCCCGTCCGGCGATGCAAGGCGAGGCTCGACTGGTAGTGGTGGCGGGCGGCCCGGCGGTCGCCTTGGCGCTGAGCGAGGATGCCGGCGGCGGTGAGCAGCCTCGCTTGCAGCGGCGGCGCACCGACCTGGGCGAGGTGCGTGGCCAGACGGGCCCGTCCCTCGCTCAGATGGCCCCTGATCTCCCAGAACCGGCCGAGCAGGCTCGCCAGGCGCGCCCCGGCGACCAGGTTGCCGGCGGCAACCGTCCAGTCGAGGGCGCTGCGCAGGTTGTCGTGCTCGACTTCGAGGACTTCGAGCCACCGCCCCTGCTCGGTGCCCTCGAGCTGAGCCCCCGCTCGCTCCGCCATCTCCAGCGCCCACCGCAGGTGGTGGGCCCGGACTCGAGCGAATTCGGGACCCGATCCCAGGTGCTCGGCTGCGTACTGGCGCACCGTGTCCAGCAGACGGTAGCGGACCGATCCCCCCGAGCGCTCCACCACCACCAGGGACCGGGCGACCAGGCCTGACAGAGAGTCGGCGACGTCGACCTGCCCGTCGCCGTCGGCGCAGACCACCTCGGCGGCATCGAGGGTGAAGCCACTGGCGAAGACCGAGAGCGAGCGGAAGGCCCGGCGCTCCTCGGGTGACAACGTATCGTGGCTCCAATCGAGGACGGCTCTGAGGCTGCGGTGCCGGGCCGGGCAGCCGCGAGGACCAGTCGCCAGCAGGCGGAACCGGTTGTCGAGGCGGGTGACGATCTCGGCGACGCCGATGGCGCGCACGCGTGCCGCGGCCAGCTCGATGGCCAGCGGCAACCCGTCCAGCCGGCGGCAGATCTCGGCGACGCCCTCGGCGACGGGGTCGAGGTCGATGCCGGGGGCGGCGGCCGCGGCCCGCTCGGCGAACAACTGCACGGCCGGGCTGGTCAGCAGCACCTCAAGCGTTGGGCTCACGCCCGGCGCCGGCGTGGCGAGCGGAGCCACTGTCCAAATCGTCTCGCCGGCGACCCCCAGGGGCTCCCGGCTCGTCACCAGCGCCTGTACGCCAGGGCAGGCGGGCAGCACGCGCTGGAGCAGCTCGGCGACCGCAGCGACCAGGTGCTCGCAGTTGTCGAGTACCAAGAGCAGCTGGCGGTCGCGGAGGTGGGTCGCAAGCGAGGCCAGGGCGTCATGCCCAGAGGGATCCGGGAGCCCGACGACGTTGCGAACCTGGTGGGTGACGAGCGTGGCGTCCGCCAATCCCGCCAGCTCGATCAGCCAGACCCCGTCGGGATGCTCGCTCCCCGCCCCAGCGGCGATCTCGGCGGCCAGGCGGCTCTTGCCCACGCCGCCGGTCCCGGTGAGGGTAAGCAGCCGGGTGGCCGAGAGGAGGTGGGCCAGCTCCTCGATCTCCTCGGTGCGGCCCACCACGCTGGTCAGAGCATGGGCCAGGGCGCCACTGGCGCTCGAACTCGGCAATGGTGCCGGCTCGGTTCCCAGCAGACGGAGGTAGGCGGCTTCGGTGGTCGCCGAGGGGCGTGCCCCCAGCTCCTCGGCCAGGACCTTCCGGCATCGCTCGTAGGCCCGCAACGCCTCCCCCTCGTTCCCGGCCCGGGCGTGTGCGGTCATGGCCCGGATGTGGGCAGACTCTCGCAGGGGCTGGATGGCGAGCACCTCCTCCGCGGCGCGGAGGGCGCGTGCGGGGTCACCCTGGGCGAGGGCAGCGTCGGAGAGGGTCTCCAGGGCCTCGAGCTGGAGTTCGCGCAGCTCGGCCTGTCTGCCCTCGACCCACCGTCCGCTCGCACCGGGCAGGAACCGCCGGCGTGCCACCGCGACTGCATCGGCCGCCAGGCGCCAGGCGCCCTCGGTGTCGTGGTGCTCTAGGCCCGAGCGGGCGGCGGACAGGTCGGCCCCTGCCGCCTCGACGTCGACCACGACCTCGCACGGCAGGCGGAGCTCGTAGCAGCCATGGGCGCAGGTCACCACCCGGTCCCCGAGCACCTCACCGGTGAGCGCCCTTCGCAGCCTCGCCAGCACCCCTCGCAGGGCCGCCCGCCACGTCGGTGGCACCCCCTCGCCCCAGACGGCCTCGGCCAGCTCGTCGCGCGGGACCGGCCGCTCGCGCTCGAGTACCAGGTAGGCGAGCGCGATACGACCTCTCGGTCCCAGCGACTCGCCAGTGAGGTAGCGATGCCCGGCGCCGTCGGTGATGGAAACCGATCCCGTCAGCCTGATGTGCAGTTCCACCCTGGTGGGTTCCCTTCTCCGTCCGGCTTCCGCGTTCCCGCAACGTTCTCCATCGCTCCCTGACCCAGGTGGGCGGCAGGACTCTGGTCGCCGTCGACGTGGTAGTGCTGATACCCCCCTCTGCGCAGCGCTGACGCTGCCGGTGCCACCCGTGGCGTTACCGCGACGTTCTCCATTGGCCCCTATCTTCCCCCAGGTGGGTGCCAAGACGCTGCTCGCCCTGTCCGCCCTGGTCCTGGCGGGCACCACCGTGCCCGCCGCCGCCCAAGAGGACGTTCCCGAGGTGGTGGTGGAGGCTCCTCGCCAGGTCACCGGCAACCCCAACCCGGTGCGGCTGTTCGACATCCCGGCACTTGCCGTGCACCCCGACGACCCGCAGACGGTGGTGATGGCGGTGGGCGACGCCCGCAGTGGCGGCTGCGGGCTGCGCGTATCGCGAGACGGCGGGCTGTCGTGGACCCAGACGGCCGAGCTCATGCCCGACGACCTGCCCTTCTGCTACCAGCGCCCCTTGTTCCCGGTCATGGACCCGGTGTTCGCCCCCGACGGCACCCTGCACGTGGCCATGCCCGGCTCGTCGCCCGAGACCGGCCACCCCAACGGTCCGATCCACATGCTGGCCGCTCGCACCGAGGACCTGGGCCAGACGCATCAGACCGTCACCGTCGCCGAGGCCGGGCTCGTCACTGTCGACCCGGCCGACTACCGGCAGGAGGGAGAGCCGGTCGAGGCCTTCACCTGGCACAAGTCCCCCAGCCTGGCCGTCGACCCCAACGATCCGGACCGGCTGTACCTGGCCATGCGCTGGAACGCGTGGGGGACCGACCTGCAGCCCCTCGAGGCCGAAGTGCCCTTCCGCCCCTACATCGCCATCTCCGAGGACGGCGGCCAGACGTGGGGCGAGCCCATCGACATCGTCCGCGACGCCCGCGGGGAGCAGGTCTACGGGGCCCTCAGCCACGAGCTGGTGATCGCCCCCGACGGGACGATCTACAGCTTCAGCAGGGAATGGCCGGCCCCTGTGCCTGAGGGTGCCCCGGAGCCCAAGCGCCGGATGCTCATGTTCACGTCGACCGACGGCGGGCGGAGCTGGGAGATCACCCCCATCCTCGAGGACGTCGAGGACTTCAGCGCCCCCTACCCCGAGGTGGATCCCCGCAGCGGGAACCTGTACCTGGTCTACGGGGGGGAGAGCCCGGGGGCCGAGGGCGACGGCGAGGCCTCCGAGGAAGTCTACTTCACCGTCTCCGAGGACGGAGGAGCGTCGTGGAGCGAGCCGGTTCAGATAAGCGACGACACCTCATCGGCGTCGGAGAGGTGCCCGGAGGGCTCCGAGAGCCCTAGCTGTCTTCCAACCGCCGCCAGGCTGTCGGACAGCTTGACCCCCGGGATCGACGTGGCTCCCAACGGGCGCATCGACGTGGCCTGGTACGACTTCCGCAACGACCCCTTCAGCCAAGCCGTCTCCAGTCAGGGGCATGCGGTCGAGAACCGCTACTGGGACGTCTACTACGGCCACTCGAGCGACGGCGGGGCGAGCTGGTCTCCCAACATCCGTGTGACCAAGACCACCGTCGACGGGGCCGAGGGTGCCACCTTCAACAACATGGACGTCCGGGGTCCGATCGGCATCGCCTCCACCGACGAGATCGTCCATCTCGCCTGGGCGGACTCCCGGCCCTCCGGCGACGACAGCGACGCCGAGGACGCCTACCTCTCCCGGATCCGCTTCCCAGGCACGGAGGCGCTCGGGGCGGGCGACGACCAGCAGTGGGCGTGGGGCATCGTGGGGGCCGGCGTGGCCCTCGGTGTCGCCGGCCTGGCACTGTTCGTCGTCGTGCGGGCGTCGAGGCGGTCGGGCAGGCCGGCGGGCGGGGAGGTCCCTGCGTAGGGCTGGCCGTGGCCGCCGAACTGACCTCGAGGGACCGCTGGGCCGTCGAGACCATGCGTCGCCAGCGGGCGGTCTTGGGCGAGGCCATCGTCGCCGCCGGCCGGGCCGAGGACCCGGTGGCGAGTTGCCGGCGCTGGCTGGCCGTGGAGCGCCAGGCCGCCGGCTACGAACGCTACCTCCAACCCTGGCACCACCCCGTCTTCGAGCGGGTGAGGACCGACATCGGCCAGCACGTGGAGGCGTTGCGAGGCGTCCAGACGCGCAGCCTCAGGCAGGTCGGTGTGGTCGATGACGAGGTGAGGCTCCGAGCCCGCCGCAGCCTCGGCCTGCGCCTGGCGGTGGTGGGCAAGGGTGGCGCGGGCAAGACCGTCCTGGTGGGAACCATGGCCCGCCTCCTCGCCCGCCAGGGTCGCCAAGTGCTCGCCGTCGACCTCGATACCAACCCGGGGCTGGCCTTCAGCCTGGGGCTGCCACTCGGAGAGGCCGGGCTGCCCGACGAGGCCATCGAGCAGGACCCGGGCGCCAACTACGGGTGGCAGCTCTGCGGAGAGGTGAGCCCCGACGACGTCGTGTACCGGTTCTCTACTCCCGGTCCCGACAGTGTCCGCTTCCTCGGCGTGGGCAAGATCGCCTCGCTCGAGAAGGAGACGGCCAAGCGCTCGGTCGCTGCCCTGGTGCAGGTCCTGCTCGGCTTTGGCCGGCCCGACTGGGACGTCATCGCCGACCTGGAGGCCGGTCCCACTACCCCATTCGAGCGCTACCACGCCTTCGCCAGCGACACACTGGTGGTGGTGGGCCCGGCCTGGGCGTCAGCGATGACCGCCCGCCGCCTCTGGCCCATGGTCGAGTCCCAGCGACCGGTGGTCGTGGCTAACCGCGTCCGGGGCGAACCCGAGCACCCTGGGCTTGCGGCGGCGGTCCGCATCCCCTTCGATCCCTGCGTGGCCGAGGCGGAACGCTCCGGCCTGGCGCCGGTCGACGTCTGCCCCGGCGCACCGGCCGTCCGGGCCGTCGCCGAGCTGGCCGAGCGCCTGCTGATCGCCAACCTCCCATACGACAGGGTCGCACCGAGGCCGTGAACCCGGTGTAGGTCAGGCCCTCGATGAATAGGAATCGCAGCAGTGAGCGCAGTTCGCAGCTCGGCCACCCGCCCCTTGGCAGAGCCCACCGACACCCGTGCGCACCCAGACAGCAAAAGAAGCCGCTCACGTCGATCCTGACAGGCCCTCGACCACGTCAGCTCGGACAGGAGCGTTAGGGACAGGTCCGGGAGATTGTGCCGACCTCATCGACGCCCCATTCGCCGGGGACAGCCGGCGTGCAGCGCGATCGGCAGACACCGGCAGCGCCTCCAGTCGAGGGCAGGCGGCGTGTCAGGTTAGGTACGCGGACACGTGCCGTTCCGGGCGAGGGACGTTCAACCGCAAGGGCCTAAGCGTCCGGCCTGGTGGCGTTCTTACGCTGCGGGTGTGCAGGATGAGCTGCGGACTCATGACGGGGTCCTGCTCGACGGGCGCCTCCGGCTGCGCCCGTTCAGCGAGGTCGACTGGCGCATGGCAAAACGTTGGCAGTCCGACCCTCGGGTGCTGTGGTTCAGCGAAGGGGACTTCGTCGAGGAACGTTCATGGCCGAGACCGAAGCCATCTACCGGGCGGTCTCGCAGGCGGCTGACATCTTCGTGATCGAACATGATGGGCGTCGCGGTCGTGACAGCTGATTGCAGGCGATGAACCTGCCGAGGATCACCACAGTCTTTCCCGCTGCCGCCTTCACCTCCGCTGGCGTCTCCTTCGGGTCGTACACACCACCGAATGGTTCACAGCCATGTTTGGCTCCTCTCAAATACGAGCCGAGCCGGAGCCGGCCGGTCGACGCCGAGCTTGCGAATGTGCCGCTCCTATCAGTGCACGAAGCAGGCCAACTTGCCACCGCCAAGCCGCACGCAACCGGCGATCGCGGGCACCCGCCAAGCTCGGCGAACCGATGGAGCGGAGGAACAGCCCGACCCGCTGGCGCCGAACATTAACGCCGAGACTTCGCCCTGGTCAGCCAGCCGCTCGACCGTCCGCTACGCCGCCCGGGAACCGGCGTGGTGCGCTGCGGAGCCGCACGATAACGCGCGCTCAATAAGGCAGCCCGACGCTTCCACGACGATGCACCTATCGGCGCTT
>JAUJLZ010000009.1 GCA_030447125.1 Acidimicrobiales bacterium | reverse complement strand
GTCCGCTCCGGGCGCTGGCAGGGGAGCGAGAAGACCGAGTGCGGGCTGCACCTCTGACTTCGCCGCCGAACCGGAGGTTCGACGGCGAGCTGATCGTGCTGCGACCGGCGGCGGGCCTCATCTCCTCGTGGTGACGGGCGTGGGGGGTGGCCGGCGGCCTGTCCTCGACGCGTTCAGGGTTGGACGGCTGTCGTAGTGGCGGCCTTCGGCTATCCCATCTGTCTGGACCTTCTGGGACGGCGCTGTGTCGTGGTTGGTGGGGGCACCGTTGCCGAGCAGAAGGTTCGGGGGTTGCTCGACGGTGCGGGCGATGTGGTGGTGGTAGCGGGCCAGCTCAGCGTCGGTCTGGAGGCGCTCGGCCAGTGCGGCGAGGTGACCGTCGTCCTCCGGGACTACGCCGCCGGTGATCTCGACGGGGCGTTCCTGGCCATCGCCGCCACCGATGATCCCGACGTCAACGCCGCGGTGTACGAGGAGGCGACGGCGGCAGGGGTCTTGATCAACAGCGTGGACGACGTCGTCCACTGCCAGTTCTCGGTGCCGTCGATCGTGCGCCGGGGGGAGCTCACCGTGGCCATCTCCACGGGAGGCAGGGCGCCGGCGCTCTCGAAGAGGTTGCGCACGAGGTTGTCGACTCATCTCGGACCCGAGTACGGCGAGCTGGTGGCGCTGGTGGGTGAGGTGCGCGAGGCGGCCCGCCCCGAGCGGGCCCGGGTTGACTTCGACACCTGGGCGGCGCGCTGGGAAGCGGGCCTCGACGACGACGTGATCGCCCTGGTGGCCGACGGTCGAGTCGAGGAGGCCCGAGCCCGGCTCCTTGCCGCTCTGGCCGGCAGGACCCTGCCGCCTGCGGCCGAGGGCACCACAACGGTCCGCTCGTGACTTTGTGAACCAGGCCGGGCCATCGGTAGGATCGGTGCTGTGACGGCCCGACGACCTCGCCGCCGCATCCCGGAGGCAACCGTCGCCCGCCTCCCGGTGTACCTGCGCAGCTTGCTCGAACTGGCCGGCAGCGACACGGTGACCATCTCTTCGGAACGTCTGGCCGAGATGGCCGGGGTCAATGCCGCCAAGGTGCGCAAGGATCTCTCCTACCTCGGTTCCTACGGCACCCGCGGCGTTGGTTACGACGTCGAGTTCCTGCTCTTCCAGATGAGCCGCGAGCTGGGCCTGACCCAGGACTGGCCCGTCGTCATCGTCGGCGTGGGGAACCTGGGCCACGCCCTGGCCAACTACGGCGGCTTCGGGGAGCGCGGCTTTCCGGTCGCTGCCCTGGTCGACGCCGATCCAGCCAAGGTGGGGGAGCGGGTCGGGGCGCTGGTCATCCGCAGCATCGAGGAGCTGCCCGCCATCGTCGCCGCTTTGGGACCGTCGATCGGCCTGGTCGCCACGCCGGCGGCAGTGGCCCAGGAGGTGGCCGATCGCCTGGTGGCAGCCGGGGTCCGCTCCATCCTCAACTTCGCCCCCACCGTGGTAGCGGTGCCCGCCGACGTGTCCCTGCGCAAGGTCGACCTTGCCGTCGAGCTGCAGATCCTCAGCTTCTACCAGCAGAGGCGGAGCCCCCTGGTGGCGCCTGTCGCCCCGCCCTCCGTCGCTGAGCCGACCGAGATCGATGAGATCACGGTGCCCGTCGCCGGCCTCGACCGAGCTCCCGGCATCGTGGCCGCTCCGCTCACGGTCGCCACCGACGCTTCCACCTGATGGCGGGTGAGCTCGGCGTGAGTTGGCACAGGACGCTGAGGTCGGAGAGGCTGGAACCGGTCAAGGGAGCAGGGCCAGCACGGACGCGAAGGGAGGTTCAGGCGAGATGTCGGTGATCGTCGTGGGGCTCAACCACCGCAGCGTGCCCCTCGAGGTGCTCGAGCGCATGACCGTGCCCCGGCCCCGCATGGCCAAGGCCCTGCACGACCTCATGGGTCGCGACGACTTGTCGGAGGCGGTGCTGCTGTCCACCTGCAACCGCACCGAGATCTACGCCCACGCCGAGCGCTTCCACGGCGCCGTGGGCGACGTGCGCGACTTCTTGTCGGAGCTGGGAGCCCTGGCCCCTGAGGAGTTCGCCGACCACCTCTACCAGTTCCACGATGCCGGCGCCGTGGCCCACCTGTTCACGGTGGCCGCCGGCGTCGACTCGGCGGTCTTGGGCGAGACCGAGATCCTCGGGCAGGTCAAGGATGCGTGGGAGTTGTCCTCGGCCGAGGGCGCGAGCGGACCGGTGCTCAACATGCTCTTTCGCCACGCCCTGGAGGCAGGAAAGCGGGTCCGAACCGAGACGGCCATCTCCCGCCACATCACGTCGCTCTCCCAGGCGGCGGTGTCGCTGGCGGCCGAGCGCCTCGGCTCCCTGGCCGGACGCCGGGTCCTGGTCCTCGGTGCCGGAGAGACGGGCGAGCGGATGGTCACGTCACTCGCGCACGCCGGAGTGTCCGAGGTCCTGGTGGCCAACCGGACGTGGGAGCGGGCCGAATCCCTGGCCAACCGGGTCGGCGGGCGGGCCGTGAGCCTGGCCCACGTGCCCGCAACCCTGGCGGAGGTCGATGTCCTGTTGACGTCCACCGGAGCCTCCTCGGCCCTGGTCGACCACGGCGACCTGGAGGGCGTGGTCGCCGCTCGCCACGGACGCCCCCTCCTCATCGTCGACGTCGCCGTGCCTCGCGACGTCGACCCCGGCGCCGCCGACCTCGCCGGGGTCACGCTGCTCGACATGGACGACCTCCGAGCCTTCGCCGAGCGGGGCCTGGCGGAGCGCCGGCGAGAGGTGACCCGAGCTCGCGACCTCATCGACGACGAGGTGTGCCGCTACCGGGAGGCCGTCACCGCCCGCCAGGTGGCGCCCCTGGTCACGGCCCTGCGCCGGCGGGTCGACGAGGTGCGAGTCGCTGAGGTCCAACGACTCAGCCGCGGTCTCGACCCGGCCCAGTGCCAAGTCGTCGACGCCGTGGCCCGCAACGTGGTGGCCAAGTTGTTGCACGAGCCCACCATCCGCCTCAAAGAGGCAGCCGGCTCGCCTCGGGGCGAGCGTCTCTCCGAGGCCCTGCGCGACCTGTTCGGCCTCGCCGACGAGACCTAGGCCGCCGCCGCCCTTCCTCGTGCCCCCGCCAACAGCTCCGGCGGCTTCTTCCTCTCGTCGGAGGGTTCGCTGAGGAGACCCGGTCGAGACTCGTCGCCAAGGCAGGCTCCGAGGCCAGCGAGATGCGGCCCGGCTGTTCCTCGCTGAGCCCTTACGGTTGCAGGATGGCTCAACGTCCTCCGCTTCGCATCGCCACTCGGGGGAGTGCGCTGGCCCGCTGGCAGGCCCACCACGTCGCTGACCTGCTGCGAGGGAGCGAGCCGGGTCTGGCCGTCGAGCTGGTGGTGGTCGAGACCCTCGGGGACCAGGCGCTCGATCGGCCCATCTGGGAGCTCGGGGGCCAAGGGGTCTTTGTCAAAGAGGTGCAGGCCGCGGTGCTCGACGGGCGTGCCGACCTGGCCGTGCACTCGGCCAAGGACCTGCCTTCCGACCCGTCCTTGGCCCTGCCCGGGCTGGTGATCGCCGCCATCCCTCAGCGGGGCGACCCCCGCGACGTCCTGGTCGGGAGCCGGCTGGCCGACATCCCCCCCGGCGGACGGGTGGCGACAGGATCGACCCGACGGCGGGTCCAGCTCGTCGACCTGCGTCCCGACCTCACCTTCGCCGGGTTGCGGGGCAACATCGACACTCGCCTGGCGCAGGTCGGCGAGGGTGACGTGCGTGCGGTGGTGATGGCCGTCGCCGCCCTCCAGCGCCTGGGCCGAGCGGGCTTCGTCGCCGAGGTGTTGGAGCCCTCGGTGATGGTGCCCCAGGTGGGCCAGGGGGCGCTGGCGGTGGAGTGCCGGAGCGACGACGACCGCACCCGTAGCCGGCTGGCCCCCATCGAGCACGTGACTTCCCGTCGGGCGGTGGATGCCGAGCGGGCGTTCCTGGCCTGCCTCGGCGGCGGGTGTGAGTTGCCCGTGGGCGCCCACGCCAGCGAAGACGGGGACAGTCGCCTTCGGCTGCGAGCGGTGCTGGCCACCCTGGACGGCCACATGGTGCTGCGCGACGAGGTGGTCGCCGACCTCGGCACGGAGCCGGGTGAGCTCGGCCGAAGCCTGGGTCAGCGCCTGCTCGAGGCCGGCGGCGGTCGAGCGCTCCTCTCCGACATGGGCGCCATCACCCTCGACAGGCCGATGCGGTGACTCGGTCGTGACGGTGTACCTCGTGGGAGCCGGACCCGGCGACCCGGGGCTGCTGACCGTGCGGGGGGCCGAGGTGCTGGCCCGAGCCGACGTGGTGGTCCACGACCGGCTCTCGGTGGTGTCGTTGCTCGACCTGGCCCCCCCGAGCGCCGAGCGCATCAGCGTGGGCAAGACCCCGCGAGGACCGAGCACGCCCCAGGACGACATCAACGCCCTGCTCGTGGCGCGGGGCGGCAAGGGTCAAGAGGTTGTCCGCCTCAAGGGCGGTGATCCTTTCGTCTTCGCCCGGGGCGGCGAGGAGGCGGGCGCCCTGCAGGCGGCGGGCGTGCCCTTCGAGGTCGTGCCCGGGGTGACGTCGGCCGTGGCCGTGCCTGCCTACGCCGGTGTACCCCTCACCGCCCGAGGTCTGAACACGACGGTCACGGTGGTCACCGGCCACGAGGACAGCCTGGGAGGCGGACGCACCGACTGGGAAGCGGTGGCCCGGCTAGGGGGAACGATCGTGGTGTTGATGGGCGTGGCCACCAGGGCAACGATCGCCGAACGGCTCATGGCCGCAGGCTTGGCCCCGAGGACGCCCGTGGCCGCCGTCCGCTGGGGAACCAGGCCCGAGCAGCGCACGGTGCGCACGACCCTGGGTGGGCTCGGCGCCGCCACGGTCGCCTCACCGGCGGTGATCGTGATCGGGGCGGTGGCCGGCCTCGACCTGGCCTGGTACGAGCGGTCGGCCCTGTTCGGCCGCTCGGTGGTGGTCACCCGGCCCCCGACCCAGGCCTCGGCGCTGAGCGCACGCCTGACCCGCCTGGGCGCACGGGTGATCGAGCTCCCGGTCATCGAGATCCATGATCCGGGTGACGGGGGCGCCGCCCTGGCCGCGGCGGCTGGCTCAGTGGCCACCTACGACTGGGTGGTGTTCACGTCGATCAACGCCGTCGAGCGCTTCCTTTCTCTCCTGCGCGACGCCCGGGCCCTGGGCCCGGCCCGGGTCGCGGCCATCGGACCGGGCACGGCCGAGGCCTTGGCCACCGGCCGGGTGGCCGCCGACCTGGTACCCGAGCGCTTCGTGGCCGAGGCCCTGCTCGACGCCTTCCCGAAACCGCCGGCGGGGGGCGGCCGGGTGCTGCTGCCCCGCGCCGCCGTGGCCCGGGAGGTGCTGCCCGAGGGACTCCGGGCAGCCGGGTGGGAAGTCGACGTGGTGGAGGCCTACCGCACCCGTACGGCTTCCCCCGCGCCCACACAGCTGCGAGAGGTCTCCTCCGCCGACGCCGTCACCTTCACCTCGTCGTCGAGCATCACCGGCTTCCTGGAGGTGGCCGGCAGGGAGGCGCTCCCGCCGGTGGTGGCCTGCATCGGCCCGATCACCGCCGCCACCGCCCGCCGCCACGGCATCACGGTCGACGTCGAGGCCCAGGTGCACAGCCTCGAGGGCCTCGTCGACGCCCTGGTGGCGGTGCTGGGGCGGCGCTGACGCGGGCGGTCAGACGAGCCGAGCGGCGGCGAACGCCAGCGCACCGCGTTCCGTCGGCGGGCCGCTCGGACCACGGCTCTGCCTATCGGTTGAGCCTCCTAGGCTTGGCCCCATGAGCTTTCCCGCCCGACGGTTGCGGCGTTTGCGGCGGACCCCGGCGCTGCGCCGCCTGGTAGCCGAGACCCGCCTGTCGGTCAACGACCTGGTGGCGCCGCTGTTCGTGCGCGAGGGCATCGACCAGCCTCGCCCCATCGCCTCCCTGCCCGGCGTCGTGCAGCACACCCGGGAGTCGTTGCGCAAGGAGGTGGCCGCCCTGGCCGGCCTGGGCATCCCCGGGGTGATGCTCTTCGGCATCCCTGCATCCAAGGACGCCGAGGGCAGCCAGGCGTGGGCTCCTGACGGCATCGTCCAGGTGGCGCTAGCTGACTTGCGGGCCGAGGTGGGCGACGAGGTTGTGCTCATGACCGATCTGTGCCTCGACGAGTACACCGACCACGGCCACTGTGGCCTGCTCGCCCCCGACGGCAGTGTCGACAACGACGCCACGCTCGAGCGCTACGCGCAGGTGGCCCTGGCCCAAGCGGAGGCCGGCGCCGACGTGGTCGCTCCCAGCGGGATGATGGACGGCCAGGTGGCGGCCATCCGCTCGGCGCTCGAGCGTGGCGGTCACCACCGGGTGGCCATCCTGGCCTACGCGGCCAAGTACGCCTCGGCCCTCTACGGCCCTTTCCGCGACGCCGTCGACGTCACCATCGCCGGCGGGGGGGACCGTCGGTCCTACCAGCAGGACCATCGCAACCGGCGAGAGGCCATGGCCGAGGTGGCGCTCGACGTGGCTGAAGGCGCCGACCTGGTCATGGTCAAGCCCGCTCTGGCCTGCCTCGACGTCATCGCCGACGTCCGCCGGGCGCTCGACGTCCCCGTCGCCGCCTATCACGTGTCGGGGGAGTACGCCATGGTCCACGCCGCTGCCGAGCGGGGCTGGATCGACGGGCCGGCCGTGGCCGTCGAGCAGCTCCAAGCGGTCAAGCGGGCCGGGGCCGACATCATCGTCACCTACTTCGCCCGCGAGGTGGCTGGGGCCCTGTGAGCGCCGGCGACACCAACGACTCTCTGTTCGACCGGGCCTGTCGGGTGATGCCCGGCGGGGTGAGCTCGCCCGTGCGGGCCTTCGGGGCGGTGGGCGGCACCCCCTACTTCGTGGCCCGGGCCGAGGGCGCCCACGTGTGGGACGTGGAGGGTCGTCGCTACCTCGACTACGTGCAGAGCTACGGGGCGTCGATCCTGGGCCACGCCCACCCCCGGGTGGTCGAGGCGGTGCGAGCGGCAGCAGGACGGGGGACCACCTACGGCGCCCCCACCGAGGGCGAGGTGCTGCTGGGCGAGGAGCTGGCCCTGCGGGTCGAGGGCCTGGAGATGGTGCGCCTGGTCTCGAGCGGGACCGAGGCGGCCATGTCGGCGGTGCGCCTGGCCCGGGGCGCCACTAAGCGGCCGAGGATCATCAAGTTCGCCGGCTGCTACCACGGCCACAGCGACGCCCTGCTCGCTGCCGGCGGGAGCGGGGTGGCCGATGCGGGCCTGGCCGATTCGGCCGGGGTCACCGCCGGCGCCGTGGCCGACACCCTCGTGGTTCCCTACAACCGGGTGCCCGACGTGGGCGATGATGTGGCCGCCGTGCTCGTCGAGCCGGTGGCCGCCAACATGGGCCTGGTCGCGCCCGCCGACGGGTTCCTCGCCGGGCTTCGCCAGGCGTGCGACCGGGCCGGCGCCCTGTTGTGCTTCGACGAGGTCATCACCGGCTTTCGCATCGGCCCCGGCGGGGCCAGCGAGCACTTCGGCGTCCGGCCCGACCTGTGGTGCTTCGGCAAGGTCATCGGCGGCGGGCTGCCCCTCGGAGCCTTTGGCGGCCGGCGTGATCTCATGGAGCATCTGGCCCCGCTCGGCCCCGTGTACCAGGCCGGCACGCTGTCAGGGAACCCCCTGGCCACCGCCGCCGGCCTGGCGGTGCTGGGCGAGCTCGACGCCGGCGCCTACACCATGGTCGAGGGTCGGGCCGGCGAGCTGGCGACGGCGCTCACCGAGGTCGTCTCCGACGCCGGCCTGGCCGTGCAGGTCCCCCGTGTGGGCCCCTTGCTGGGCCTGTTCTTCTCGCCGTCCCCGGTGCGCGACTACGACGAGGCCCGGACCGCCGTGGCCAACGGCCGGTACCGGCGCTTCTTCCGGGCCATGCTCGACCGGGGCGTGGCCCTGGCCCCCGGACCCTACGAAGCCATCTTTCCCAGCTTGGCCCACGACCGTGACGACATCGAGCGCACGGTCGACATCGCCGCCGCCGCCGCCCGGCGCGTCTCCAGGCAGGAGGCAACCGGCGGACCGGAGGAATAGGGGATCGGCCGGCCCGGTAGGGTCCGAGCGTGACCACAACCGCCGATGTCATCGGCCGCGCCCGATTGGGACCGATGACCGATGCCGTCGCCGTCGCCGCCGACGACCTGGTAGCCCGAGATGCGCTGCAGCGCATGGGGGTGGGCGACCACACCCTCTGGGACGACAACCCCAGCGAGATCGCCGATCGCCTGGGCTGGCTGTCGGTGGTGGGCGAGATGGGTGACCGGGTGGCCGAGCTCGAGGCCATGGCCGCCGAAGCGGTAGCCGACGGCCTGCGCCACGCCGTGTTGTTGGGCATGGGTGGCTCCAGCCTGTTTCCCGAGGTGCTGGGGCGCAGCTTCGGGTCGGCACCTGGATGCCTGGACCTGACCGTGCTCGACACCACCGACCCGGCCGCCGTGGCCCGGGTGTCCTCCGAGCTCGACCTCGACGCCTGTCTGTTCGTGGCTGCCTCGAAGTCGGGGACAACCATCGAGACGTCCAGCCAGCTTGCGCACTTCTGGGAGCTGACCGGGGAAGACGGCCGCCGCTTCATGGCCATCTCCGACGCCCAGACCGAGTTGGGCCGTCTGGGCCGCCAGCGAGGGTTCCGGCGGGTCTTCGAGAACCGCAGCGACATCGGCGGGCGCTACTCGGCGTTGTCGTACTTCGGTCTGGTGCCTGCCGCCCTGCTCGGCGTCGACCTGGCCGGACTGCTGGCACGCGTCTCCGCCCTGGTGACGGACACCACCGCTCCTGGCGTTGCCGACCGTGACCATCCGGCGTTGCGCCTGGGTGCCGCCATCGGCGCTGGGGCGCGGGCGGGGCGAGACAAGCTCACCCTCGTCCTGCCCCATGAGATCGGCACGTTCGGGCTCTGGCTGGAGCAGCTCGTGGCCGAGTCCACCGGCAAGCAGGGAACGGGCGTCGTCCCTGTGGTGGGCGAGCACCTCGGTCGGCCCGAGGACTACGGCGACGACCGGTTCTTCGTCTCCGTCGGCTACCGTCCTGGGCTCGACGACCTGGCCGCAGCCGGCCATCCCGTGGTGGAGCTGGCCTACCGCGACCGCCTCGATCTCGGTGGTCTCGTCATGGTGTGGGAGCAGGCCGTGGCTCTGGCCGGCGCCGTGCTCGGCATCAACCCCTTCGACCAGCCAGATGTGGCTGCGGCCAAGGCGGCCACCAACCGGGTGCTCGACCAGGGCTTGTCCGACATCGACGTGGTGGCCCCCTCCGCGCTGCTCGACCAGATCGTTCCCGGCGACTACCTCGCCATCCAGGCCTTCGTCGACCCCGGCGACGCCGAGCTCCTCGGGCGGATCCACGACGTTCGCATGGCGTTGCGCGACCGGCTGCAGGTGGCCACCACCCTTGGCATCGGGCCCCGCTTCCTCCACTCCACCGGTCAGCTCCACAAGGGCGGACCACCCACGGGGGTGTTCCTCCAGGTGGTGGGCGACGATCCCGTCGACGTCGCCATCCCCGGTCGCCCCTTCGGCTTTTCGACCCTCAAACAGGCGCAGGCGGCCGGCGACCTGCTCGCCCTGCAGGACCGGGGCCTGCGTGCCGGCCGGGTCCGCATCGACGAACTCTTGGAGGTGAAGGCGTGAAGCTCGGCCTCATCGGTCTGGGCAAGATGGGGGCCAACATGTCGACCCGCCTGGAGCGGGCCGGCCACGAGGTGGTGGGCTTTGACCGCAACCCCGAGGTCTCCGAGGTGGCCAGCATGGCCGATCTGGTGGACGCCCTGGGCGAGACACCGAGGGTGGTGTGGTCAATGGTCCCGTCCGGGGACCCCACCGAGCACACCATCGCCACGCTGGCCGATCTGCTCAGCGATGGCGACATCGTGGTCGACGGGGGCAACTCCAACTACCACGACTCCATCCGCCACGGCGCCGACCTGGCGGCCAAGGGCATCGGCTTCG
Source organism: Acidimicrobiales bacterium (assembly GCA_030447125.1). Next base: position 11,596 of record JAUJLZ010000009.1, on the reverse strand, counting down.
TCGACGCCGGTGTGAGCGGCGGCGTGTGGGGCCTCGAGGAAGGCTACTGCCTCATGGTGGGCGGCACGGACGAGCACGTGGGCGTCGTCCAGCCTGCGTTCGATGCCCTGGCCCCGGCCGACGGCGGGTTCGTGCATGTGGGGCCGGTGGGCGCAGGACACTTCACCAAGATGGTCCACAACGGCATCGAGTACGGCCTCATGCACGCTTACGCCGAGGGCTACGAGCTCCTGGCCGCGGCCGACATCGACATCGACGCCGACGCCGCCGTTCAGGCCTGGCGCCACGGCAGCGTGGTGCGCTCGTGGTTGCTCGACCTGCTGGTCCTGGCCCTCGAGGGAGATCCCGGTCTGGAATCCATCGCCGGGCGAGCGCACGACTCGGGCGAAGGCCGGTGGACGGTGCAGGAGGCCGTGCGCCTGGCCGTGCCCCTGCCCGTGATCTCCGCCGCGCTGTTCGCCCGCTTCTCCTCCCGCCAGGTCGACTCGCCGGCGATGAAGGTGGTGGCCGCCCTGCGCAACCAGTTCGGCGGCCACACCGTCGAGTCGGTGGAGCAGCGCCCCAGTGATGCCGGGGCCCAGGTCCGGGAGATCTGAGTGCTCCCTGCGCCGGCCGACGCCCTGGTCCTGTTCGGGGCCAGCGGCGACCTGGCCCGCAAGAAGCTGTTCCCCGCCGTGTACCGCCTGGCCCGGCGGGGCCTGCTCGACGGGATCCCCGTGCTCGGTGTGGCCGGCTCCGACTGGGACGACGAGCGGCTGCGAGAGTACGCCCGCACGTCGATCGACCAATGGGGCGGTGGGGTCGACGCAGCCGCCTTCTCGTCCCTCGCCCGGCGGCTGTCCTATCTCCAGGGCGACTACCGCAGCGACGCCGTCTACGACGACCTGGCCGAGCGGCTGAGCGGGTCGGCCTGTCCGCTGGTCTACCTGGCCATCCCGCCCGAGCTGTTCGACGATGTGATCTCCGGCCTGGCCCGGGTCGGCCTCAACCGGCGTGCCCGGTTGGTGGTGGAGAAGCCCTTCGGGCGCGACATGGCCTCCGCCGCCACCCTGGCCGAGTGCGTGGCCGGCGCGTTCCCCGAGGAGCGGGTGTTCCGCATCGACCACTTCCTCGGCAAGGAGTCGGTCGAGAACCTGCTGGTGTTCCGCTTCGCCAACTCCCTGCTCGAGCCGGTGTGGAACCGGCGCTACGTCCACAGCGTGCAGGTCACCCTGGCCGAGACGTTCGGGATCGAGGGGAGGGGTTCGTTCTACGAGGACGTCGGGGCGCTGCGCGACGTCGTCCAGAACCACCTGCTGCAGGTGATCACCATGTTGGCCATGGAGCCCCCCGTGGCCGCCGATGCCGACGCCCTGCGCGACGAGAAGGTCAAGGTGCTGCGGGCCATGCGCCCGCTGGAACCCGACCAGGTGGTGCGGGGCCAGTACGACGGCTACCGCCAGGAGGATGGGGTCGATCCGGCCTCAGAGGTGGAGACCTACGTGGGCATGCGCGTCGAGATCGATTCCTGGCGCTGGGCCGGGGTGCCGTTCCTGGTGCGCTCGGGCAAGCGCCTGGCCGCCGACGTCAACGAGTGCGTGGTGCGCTTCCACGCTCCGCCCCGGATGCTCTTCGCTCCCTCTGACGACGCCGTCCCTGAACCCGACCTCATGGTGTTCCGCCTCGGAGGCGACGAGGGGGTCACCTTGCACCTGTCGGCCAAGGCCCCTGGAGATGCTCTGGAGACTCGTCAGGTGGCGCTCGACGTCGGGTTCGACCAGGTCTTCGGGCCCCGCCAGGGGGCCTACGAGCGGCTGCTCGAGGATGCCCTGGAGGGCGACGCCCGACGCTTCGCCCGCATCGATGGCGTGATGGAGGCATGGCGGGTCGTGCAACCGGTGCTCGACGAGCCTGGGCCGGTCCATCCCTACCAGTCAGGGTCGTGGGGGCCGGCGGCGGCCGCTGAGCTTGTGGCTCCCTTCGGCGGCTGGCTCGATCCGGCGGTGCCTGCCCGCCGGTGAACGACGTTCTGGCCGTCGACCTCGGCGGTTCCTCGATGCGGGCCGCCCTGGTGGCCGAGGACGGAAGCGTCTCTTGTCGCTGCGAGCGGGCCACCCCGCGCTCGCCCACGGCGCGCCCGCTGGTCGACCTCGTGCACGAGGTCGTGGACGGTCGGTCGCTGAGCTCGGCCGTGGTGGGTGTTCCCGGGCGGGTGAACTACCAGGCCGGGATCTTGGAGCACGCCCCCAACCTGAGGTGGGGCTGGGCCGACGAGCTCAACGAGGCCCACCTGAGTGAGGCCTTCGGTGTCGAGGTCGCCCTGGCCAACGACGCCGACCTGGCCGCGGTGGGTGAGGCGTGGTTCGGCGCTGGTCGCGATTTCCGGGACGTGGCCTACCTCACGGTCTCCACCGGCATCGGCGCCGGCGTGGTCACCGGCGGCCTGTTGGTCCACGGCCGGCGCTCTCTGGCCGAGGTCGGCCACAGCATCGTCGACTGGCGAGGGCTGGCCGAAGGGCGGGCCACGGTGGAGCAGCTCGGCTCGGGGACGGCCCTGCGGACCCTGGCTGTCGAGGTCGGTCTGGAGATCGACGGCCGGGAGGTGGAGCGGCGCTGGCGGGCCGGCGACCCCGTGGCCAGCGACATCTGGTCTGCGGTGGTGGTCGTGGCCTCCGCCGCAGCGGTGAACCTGGCCCAGCTCTTCACCCCCGAGGTCATCGTGGTCGGGGGCGGGGTGGGCCTCGTGGGCGACGCCGTGCTCGGTCCCATGCGTGCCCTGTTGAGCGAGTGGGGCCCAGTCGGTCTCCCCGAACCCATCGAGGTGGTCAACGCTGCCTTGGGCGACGACGCCGCCCTGGCCGGCGCCGCGGCCTGGAAGCGGGCCTTCACCCCCGAAGCCGCCAGCCGTCCGGCGTAGACCGGCGTTCAGCTCGACTCCTCGTCGGGAGCTCGGTAGTTCGGATTGGAGGTGAACTCTCCGGTGCGTACGCCGTCAGGGCCGATGGCCCAGGCGCCGACGATGCCCTCGGGAGGTACGTGGCCGAGCGGATCAGAGGAGGGGCCGATGGCGTAGACCCATGCGCCTTGGTGCTGGGCCGCCGCACCTCGAAGCTCCTCCGGAAACTCCCGCTCGGCCTGCTCGCCGGCGCCGCCTTGCTCGGTCGGTGTCATGCTGTCCTCAGCCACGGTCCAAGCTCCTGCTCCACTGAACGGCGAACGCCTGTTGCTGGAGGACCGTACCGGCTTCTCCGTCGGAGATGTCGTCCAGGGTGGCGACGAGATCGCGCGGCGCGGTCGGCTCGCCCAAGCGAAGGATGTAGAGACGCAGACCACTAGCCTGGAGCGCCATCTGGCTCGGCCAAGCATCCGATCGGGCGGCATTGATCTGCAGAAGCCATCCGCGTTCGTCGAGGGCTTGCCTGACGACGAGAAGGGCCGAGAAGAGGTCTTCTCCCTGTCCCTCATGCGCACCGAAGGAGCCCTCCACCCTGACGTGCCAGGGAGGACCTTCCGACCAGCTCAACGCCACCCACTCGTCCTCGTGCCCCCGTCGTGCCTTTACGCGACGGGAAGTCATGAACTATCGGCTTCCGAACGCGGGATTGGGGAGGATCTCACCGAGCGTACGGTTGGCGCGCCTGTTCACCCCCCACCACAACGGGCTCCTGGCACCCAAAGCCGTATTGACGTTCGATGTCGCCGGGTTCGGAGTGACGTCATGGTAGCCGCCAGGGTCGGTGAAATCGATCGCCCGCACCGAGCTGCGCGAGGTACCGCTGCTGTTCGGGGGACGCCGGTGTAGGCCTCGGCCCCGAGGATCCGCCGTTCGGGGCAACTGGTTGAACACCGACTCCAGTTGCTCCGAGGTGACCTTGATGGTCAGGTGCAAGGGAATCGAACGGACGGATCGGCCACAAGCTGGCCTCAACGCTCTTCCGCTTCGAAAGGAGAGGCGGTCATGAGGGATCAGCATCGAGACTTTTGGAGTTCAGTGTAGGCCACTCTTGCTGATCTTATGACTTCTGGCCAACCGTTTGACCTTCGAATGACCTCGAAATCGCTGTCCACGCCTAATGTGTCAAAGATATGCTCCAGGGCAACTATAACCTCATGCACGAGGTCGGCCTCCGTTTGATTGCAAAGGACGAACCCCACCTGCATGCAGCCTTCATCGTCGAGTCCGAGGTCGTCGTAGAGCGTGTGAATTGCCATATCATAATCATCGTAGAAGGTCTCGTTGGGAAAGTTCCTTTCGACCCAGATATTTTGCTGATAGGTGGGATCGGCCAGAGCTCGCAGGGTCATGAGCAGTTCATTTCGCATAACAGGGTATGCAACAGGTACGTCATGGAGTGATTCTTCGGGGTTCATGGGCTATCCCATTTCTTCCGGGCGTTGTATTCATACAGAGGAATATGCGTGCTCATCGGGTGGTCCCTCACGCTTGCGCGGTTTGGTAGAGGTGTACCATCACGAGTAATCAGCCTTCCGCCGCCGCGGAGGGAGCTCGGCCAGCTCCTCGGCAAAGGCGTCGGCGGCGGAGCCCCGCCAGATGGTCTCGTCCACGCCGCCGGCCAGACCGTGGAGCTGGTGGTAGGCGGCCACAGCCGCCTCAGCGGTGTCGCTCAGATCCCGGGACAGGCGGGCGTAGGCGGCCGGGTCGCCGGGGGCGGGATCGGCTGCGGTGAAGCTCCAGGACAAGCGGGTCAGCGCTCGGGCCCTGGGGGTGACGAGCCACTGCCGCCCCCGGCTGCGCTCGCCAACGCCTGCTCCTGGGCGACATAGGCGCCGGCGGCACCCTCGGTGCGCCCGGCAAGCGCGTCGATGCCGCCGATGATCTTGGTGCGCCCGTCCCGCCAGCCATCCACGAAGTCACCCAGGGCATCGTCGATGCGGGCCGAGCCCAGCTCCCCGGCCGAGGCGCCGGCCCGGTCGGGAGCGGCCTCGAGCGTCGCCTTGATCTGGCTCATCTGGGCCGACAGCGTGCCCAGGGCGTCGAGGTCGACGTAGAGATCGGCCACGGGCTCGGGTCCGGGCTCGGGGAGCTCAGCCCCGCATCTGGCGGGTCAGTTGCTCCTCGGTGTCGCGGTAGGTGGCCGCGGCCTGGGCCATCATCTGCGAGATGCCGTCGAGGGCCTCTTTGACCTGGGCGGCGCCCACCTGCCACTGGTCCCACATGTCCCGGAAGGAGTCCGAGGCCGCCCCCTGCCAGTCGGCGTCCACCAGGCCCTTGACCTGGGACTCCATCGAGCGCAGCTGGCTGGACACGTCCTCCGAGCCGGCGCGCAGCTGGTTGGAGACGGACTCGAGCTGTTCGGAGGTGACCTTGATGGCGGGCATGGGGCGTCTCCTGTCGTGGGCTGAGCAGCGATCGGTGGTACGGGGCGCACGCTAGGAGGACGCCGGTGGAGAGGTCAACGGCGCGATGGCGGCCGCAGGTGGGAGTACCGTCCACGCAGCACTGTGCGCCTGAACCTCACCCTTCGCAACCCCCTATCGGGCCGGACCGACCACGTCGTGCTCGACGCCGAGCCGGAGACACCCCTCGCCGAGGTCACCCAGGCGCTGAGCGGCGTGCAGCGTGGACGTCTCTTCCTGCGGGGCTCGCCCCTTCCCACCGACGGCCGGCTGGCCGGCAGCGGGATCCGTGACGGTGACGTCCTGTCGGTGCGACGCCCGGCGGGTGGGCGTAGGAGTGCCCAGGGCATCACCACCGCTGACGCCTTCCAGTTGGCGGTCGTGGGGGGCCGGCTGAGCGGACGGACGTGGCCGCTCGCACCGGGGACGACCGTGGTGGGCAGGCGGGGCGACGATGTGCTCGTCGTGGACGATCCGTCCCTGTCCCGCCGCCACTTCCGCCTGGTGGTGGACTACTCGTCCTGCACGGTCGAGGACCTCGGCTCCAAGAACGGCACCTTCGTCGACGGCCAACCAGCGTCGATGGCCGCGCCGGTTCGGCCGGGCGACGTCATCCAGGCGGGCACGTCGTTGTTGGAGATCCGACGTCACGTCCGCAGTGACGCCGATGTGCACACCGATGACCCGGGGTTCCTCGCCTTCAACCGGCCCGCCCGCATCCGGCCACCCCGCCCCGAGGTCAGCGTGTCGATGCCGTCGCCACCCACTGAGCGTGAGCCCATCCCCTTCCCGTGGCTGCAGGTGCTGGCCCCGGTGGCCCTGGCCGTGGTGGCGGCGCTCGCCTTCCGCCGACCTGAAGCCATGCTCTTCGCCCTGATGAGTCCCGTGCTCGGGGTGTCCACCTACGTCACCAACAAGAAGCGGGATGCCACCCGTGCCCAGCGGGACCAGACCCGCTACGGCACCGAGGTCAAGGCGGTGCAGGCCCGCATCGACGACGCGGCCCGACGAGAGCTGGAGGGGTCGCGCCACGAGTTCCCCGACCCGGTCGCCCTGGGCGCCATCGCCACCGGCCCGGGCCGACGGCTGTGGGAGCGCCGGGCCCATGACCTCGACGCCATGCTGCTGCGGGTGGGCGTGGGCGACCGTCCGGCCACCATCACCATTGCCGCTCGGGGCGGCGAGGCGCCGGCGGCCCCACCCGTCCTCGCTGCCGTCCCGGCCACCGTCGACCTGGCCCGGGCCGGTGTCCTCGGCATCGCCGGGCCCGTACCCGAGGTGCGTTCGCTCACCCGGTGGCTCATCGCCCAGCTGGCCACGCTGCGCAGCCCCCGGGACCTCGCCCTCGTGGTCCTGACCGACGCCGACGCCGGGGCCGACTGGGAGTGGGTGCGCTGGCTCCCGCATGCCCGCATCGACGACCCCCAGGCGCCCCTGGCCATGGTGGGCCACGACCGCACCACGCGCGAAGACCGGGCCAAGGAGCTCCTCAAGCTCCTTGACGCCCGCACCGCCGCCGTGCAGGAGCAGCGCATCAGTGGCTTCACCCCTTCGGTCGTTGCTGTCTTCGACGGGATACGCGAGTTGCGGACCCTGCCCGGCGTCCCTCGACTCCTCAAGGAAGGTCCAGCGGTGGGCATCTTTGCCATCGGCCTCGACACCGATGCCAATCGCCTGGCCGAAGAGGGCAAGGCCGAGATCGTCCTCGACCGGTCGAAACCCGGTCTGGCCAGCATCGAGGTCGACGAAGCGGCACCCGTCCACGAGGTCCTGGTCGACCAAGTGGACGCCGACTGGGCCGAGGAGGTGGCCCGGGCCCTGGCGCCGGTGCGCGACGTCGGTGGGGAGGAGGAGGGGTCCCTCATCCCCGACACCGTCCGCTTGGTCGACCTCGCCGGCATCGATCTCGAGCGCCCCCAGGACGTGGTCGAGCGGTGGAGGCTCGGCGGCCGCGGCACCGAGGCGCTGGTGGGGGTGTCCATCGACGGTCCCTTCAGCCTGGACCTGAAGGGCGACGGACCACACGGGTTGGTGGCGGGCACGACAGGAGCGGGCAAGAGTGAGTTCCTCCAAACGCTGGTGGTGTCGCTCTCTCTGGCCAACCGACCGAGCGCCATGAACTTCGTGCTGGTCGACTACAAGGGCGCCAGTGCCTTTGCCGATTGCGCTCGCCTGCCCCACACCGTGGGCCTGGTCACCAACCTCGACGGCCATCTGACCGAGCGGGCCCTCGTCTCGCTCGACGCCGAGCTCAGACGGCGTGAGTGCGCGTTGAAGGACCTCGCCTCGCCCGACATCGATGGGGCCTGGGAGCGCGACCCCGCCCAGGCGCAGGCCCAGGGCCTGGCCCGGCTGGTCATCGTCATCGACGAGTTCGCCGAGCTCGTCCGGGAGCTCCCCGGCTTCGTGGCCGGACTCATCCGCATCGCTCGGGTGGGTCGCTCCCTCGGCGTGCACCTCATCCTGGCCACCCAGCGACCTGCCGGGGTGATCTCACCCGAGATGCGGGCCAACACCGGACTGCGCGTGGCCCTGCGCATGGAGGACAAGAACGACAGCACTGAGGTCTTGGAGGCACCGCAGGCGGCGGGGATCTCCCGTTCGACACCCGGGCGGGGCTTCGTTCGTGCCGGAGGACGGTCATCCCTGGTGGAGTTCCAGACCGCCCGGGTGGCGGGTCGGCGCCAGGACGCGACCGATGATCTTCCCCCTCCCAAGGTCGACCCTGCGCCCTGGTCGCGCCTCGGCTACCCGCCAGCCGCGTCCCGCCGGGGGGCCGAGGCTACGAGCACCGCCACCGATCTCCATGCCCTCGTGTCGATCATCGACGCCGCGGCGCTCGACCTCGGGATACCTCGTTCCCCCAGCCCGTGGTTGGCCCCGTTGCCCACCCTGTGCAGCCTCCCACTGCCGGCTGCGGAGAGATCGTCTCCCGGTCGACCGGTGCCGGTGGTCGTCGGGCTCGAGGACCTTCCCGCCGCCCAGACCCAGCGAGCGGCCACCTTCGACGTGGTCGACGGTGGGCACCTGCTCATCGCCGGGTCGGCCCGCTCCGGCCGTTCGACCGCCCTGCGCACCGTGGCGGCGTCGCTGGCGGGATCGCTCTCCCCGTCGGATCTCCACCTCTACGGACTCGACTTCGGCAACGGCGGCCTGCTCCCGATCGACCAGCTTCCGCATTGCGGTGGCGTCGTCATGCGCTCCGAGGAGGAGCGGATCGAGCGCCTCGTCGCCCGCCTCAGCAACGAGGTGGCCGAGCGCCAGGAGCTACTCGCCCGGTCCGGCCTGGGTGATATCGCCGAGCAGCGCCAGCGAGCCCCGGCGGGTGATCGGTTGCCCTACCTCGTGGTGCTGATCGATCGCTGGGAGGGCTTCACCAGCCAGTTCTCGCTGGAATCCGGTTCGGACCTCCTGGCCGCGGTCCTGCGCCTGATCCGCGAAGGGAGCGGGGTCGGCCTACGCCTGGTCGTCGCCGGCGACCGGAGCCTGCTCAGCGACCGCATCGCCTCCCAGGTCGAGGACAAGCTCATCCTGCGCCTGAGCGACCGCAACGATTACCGCATCGTCAACATCAACCCCAAGAACGTGCCCGAGGAGGTGCCGCCGGGCCGGGCCTTTCGGGGGGAGTCGGGATCCGAGGTGCAGATCGCCGTGGTGGGCGACGATCCCAGCGGGCAGGGTCAGGCGGCGGCGCTGCGCCGGATCGGCCGCGCCGCCGACAAGCGGTGGTCCGCCGCCAAGCGCCACAACCGACCGTGGCGGGTCGACGTGCTGCCTTCCACCATCACGTTCGACCAGGCCTGGTCGCTGGCCGCGGCGGCCCGGTCCCCCTCGCCACTGTGGGCCATGGTCGGCGTGGGGGGTGACGAGCTCGGGGCCTTCGGGGTCGACCTGGCCAGCGCCGGTGGCTTCGTCGTGGCCGGGCCCGCCAGGTCCGGCCGCAGCACGGCCCTGTCCTCCATGGCCCGGAGCCTGCTGGCCGGGGGGACGGCGTTGGTGGTGCTCTGCCCCCGCCCGTCGCCCCTGCAGATCTTGGAGGGGGAGTCCGGGGTGATGCGGGTCTTCACGGGTACGCCGGTGGTGGCGGAGGTGACCGATGCCCTCGCCAGACATGACGGCCCGCTGGTGGTGGTGATCGATGACGCCGAGGGTCTCGCCCGCAGTGACGCTGACGACGCCGTGCGGGCGTACCTGCGGGACCCGGGGCGGACGGCGGTGCTCGTCGCCGGCCAACTGGAGGACTTGAAGGTGGAGCTGCGGGGGACCATCGTGGAGGCCAAGAAGGCCAAGGCCGGGCTCCTGCTCTCGCCGTCGTCCACCCTCGACGGCGACGTCGTCGGCCTGCGCCTGGCCCGCAACCTGGTCGGGCGCATGCCCCCGGGCCGAGGGTTCCTGGCGCTCCAGGGTGCCGTCACCCTGGTCCAGGTGCCGTTGTGAGCGTTCCGTCGAACGAACAGGTCGCCGACCGTGGGATCGTCAACCGAGAGATGGAGGTGCTGCGACATGGCTGAGACCGACACCCTGCCCCCCGCCGGCTTCGGTGCCGACGTCCCCCATCCGCCGATCGGCTTTTCCATCGACGTACCCGACCACTGGACGGTGCTCGACCTCGATCCCGCCACGTGGGACGTCTGGTTGGATGCCTTTTTGGGTCAGCGTCTCGTCACCGGTGCTGCGGAGGCCGTGCAGGAGCGAGTGTCGATCCGCAAGGAGCTGGTGCGCGTGTTGCAGGGGCTGCAGACCGAGGGGGTGTTCCTGGCCGCCATCCTGGCCGCGGATGTCGGCGGCGAGCTGGTGTCGGCCAGCGCCAACCTGGCGTGGCGAAAGCTCGAGACCCACGGCGAGGGCATCCCCCTGGCCGGGCTCCGGGAGGTCTACGTCCGGGCCCCGCGCAAGGCGGGCGAAGACCTCGCCCGGCGCCGGGTCGACATCGTGGAGCTGCCCGCCGGCGGCGCGGTCAAGTTGGTGAGCCGGCGGCCGATGCGGCTCCACCCCATGTCCGGACCCGGCGTCCTCCACGTCACCCAGTACTTCGTCCCCGTGCTCGCCACCGATTGGTTGGCGGTGATCACCACCAGCACGGGGCATGCCGCGCTCGCGCCCAACCTCGAAGAGGTCGCCGACGCCATGGCCAGGAGCCTGTGCTTCGTCGATTGATCAGGCGTGGATTGATCAGCCGTCGTGAGTACGAAAGCTCTCGAACTGCATCAGCGTTCAAGCTGTCATCAGCGGTGGAGCATCGGGTCGGGTTGGTGGGGAATCGGCGTCGGGTGACCAAGCACCCACTCCACCACTCGATCGGCCAGGTCGTCGTAGACGTCATCTTCGGCGGGATGATGAACATCGAGGATACGGTCGAGGTCCTCTTGGATCTTCGCCAGTCCGGGTGGTGCAAAGAACGCTTCATCCGCGAGTGTAGTGCGAAGAAAGCGGCCAAGGATGGTGAACCCGTCGTCCCAGTTCTTGTTTCCGTTGGTCCTGGCTTCGTTGCGCAACTTCTCGAGGGCACGCAGGAGCTCTCCTTGCACCGTGGCCGCCTGTCCTCGAGCAGGTACCTCGGCCATCCAGATCGAACGCGCCTCCTCCAAGTACTTCATCACGGACCGCAATCGCCGAAGAACCTGGCAACGTCGTAGTTGCCGATGAGCTGGGCAAGTCCTATCGGCGTCTGGCCGGAATCGTTTTTGAGCAGTGCATCGGCGCCGTGACGGCGAAGGAGTTCGATGAGCTCCCCGCGACCTCGAGACGCCATCGTGGCGACAAAGAGTGGACTGTTGCCATAGCTGTTGCGAGCGTTGGCATCGGCACCGTGCTCGAGCAGGAGCGAGGCCACAACCTCGTGCCATTCCTGGGCGGCGAGATGGAGGGGGGTGAAGCCAAGTCGGTCGGCGAGGTTCGGATCGGCTCCGTGGTCCAAGAGGGCCTGCGCCTCATCCGGGGCGCCCTTGAGGGCGGCCAGGTGCAGGGGTGATCGCCCGTCGCGGTCGACGATGGTGCTCATGGCGTCGACGTGGATGTCTTCGGCGACTCGAAACGACGACTTCGATTCACGCTCGGATCCTCGATTTGGTAGCTGGACGGGTTGTTCTCGTATTCGATCACTTCTAGACGAGTCCATCCCTCTGACCTTGCCCGTTCTTGGGTTCTCCACCACTCGTGACCGGGGCGGTGCCCGTAGTCGAACGGGCCTTCCTTGGGAATGAGCGACCGGTGTTCGGATCGATGAAGTCACCATTGGCGGTCTTCGGGGCATCAGCAC
>JAUJLZ010000085.1 GCA_030447125.1 Acidimicrobiales bacterium | reverse complement strand
GATCGGACGCCGAGGCGGCGCCGGCCAGCGCGGGATAGCCGCCGGCGTCGTCGACGGCGTCGGCGACCAGACGCCGCAGGCCTCCCCGGCCTGCGGGAAGGATCAGCAGGGCCCCACCGAGGTCGGCGACCTCCACCGCCCCCCCCAGGTCGAGGCCCCAGCGCCGCCGGGCGTCCGCCGGCAGGGCCATCTGGCCTCGAGAGGACACGCGAAACTCGGCGAGGTGCATGAGCAGAGGCTACAAGGCAACGCAGCAGGCTGACACAGCAGACTGGCACAGCAACACCCGGAGCACCGTTCTGGCGGAGTCCGGGGCTCGGGGCGAGATCCGGTCATAGGTAGGATGGACGGGATGGAGGGTGGTCGCCTCACCCAGGAGCAGATCGCCAGGGTGCTCTGTCGCGCCGCCGAGCTCGACCGTGGCCAAGGCGAGGACGACTGCCTCGACAGCGCCGCCGTCGAGGCCGCCGCCATCGAAGCCGGCCTCTCCTCGACGTCGGTCTGCCAGGCGCTGGCCGAGCTGCGCGTCGGCGCCCTGGAACCGGTCCTCCCGGGCCGGAGCGGCCTCCTCGGACCACCATCGCTCACGGTGAAGCGGGTGGTTCCCGGGCCACGGTCCTCCGTCGAGGGTGCGGTGCGAGCCTGGCTGTCGGGCCAGCTCTTCGAGCAACGCCGCCACTTCGACGACCGAGAGCTGTGGGCTCGCCGGGAGGGCGTGGTGGCGAGCGTCCGGCGCAGCCTGGATCTCAACCACCGCCTCGCCCTCAACGGGGTTCGTCAGCTGGAGTACGCCCTGGCGGCGCCTCCGGATGGCGACGGTCAGGTGGTGGTGCGCCTTCAGGCCGACGTACGCGATCAGCAGGTGGCCCACGCCTGGTGATCGCAGGCGGTGCAGTAGCCGGTTCCAGCGCCGCCGGTGCCTTGCTGCTGATCGACCCCCTCGCCCTCGTCGCCTCGCTTCCCCTCGGTACCGGTGTGGCCTTTGGCGCCCACATCGCCGGGCGCTCCTACTACCGGCGGGAGGTTGGCAAGATCGAGACCGCTCTGGCCGGCCTGCTCGATCGCCTGGAGCATCGCCCGAGAAACATGGTCGAGGCCTCCCGGCTCGGCCACTGACCCATCAGGCGGGTGGGGAAAGCACCCTCATCCTCCATGCACCGAGGCCAAGATGGCCTTTGGAATTCGCAGGATGTCAAGCTCAAAGCGCGGTCGGCCTTCGAGCAGCAGGAAAAACACCCAGTCATCGCCCTGTTCGGCATAGCTGTGAGCAGCTATGTGAATGGTTTCGCCGCTGGCCAAGGTCACTTCCCACCTTCCCGGCGGTCCCCATTGTGGCTGAGCCCTGTGTCCAGCCCCAACAGCTGGGGCCTCGGCTCGCCCGCGCGTAGGCCGCCTCCATCTCCTCCACCGTGGCCCGAGCCGACTCAGCCAGGGGGCCCGGGACGCAGCTGTAGCCGGGCGAGTCGATCTTGCCCTCGTGGGTGACCCCGACGTCGACAACCGCCAAGCGCCCCCCCTCGGTGGCCACCTGGACCACCCGGGAGACGTAGGCCCGCACGTCTTGACCGCTGATCATGGTGGCGGTCTCGACCGGGTGCTCCTTGTGCTTCGTCCGCAGCGACGCTACGACGTGTAGCTCGACCCTGTCTAGCTCTTTTCATGCGTATTGGTGACCTTCACCCGACCGTCGCCCAGCCCACTCGGGCGGGCGCGGTCTCAGGCGGGCGGGGGCAGGACCTTGATGCCGAGGTCGGACAGGACCTTGGGGGCGACGGGGGCGGGGGCGCCGGTGAGGGGGTCGAGGCCCGACTGGGTCTTGGGGAAGGCGATGACCTCGCGGATGTTCTCCTCGCCGGCGAGGATGGCCACCAGGCGGTCGAGGCCCACGGCGAAGCCGCCGTGGGGCGGGGCGCCGTAGCGGAAGGCGCCCAGCAGGAAGCCGAAGCGGGCCTCGGCGTCGGCCTCGGAGATGCCGAGCAGGGCGAAGATCCGCGACTGGATGTCGGCCCGGTGGATGCGGATGGAGCCCGAGCCCAGCTCCCACCCGTTGAGCACCAGGTCGTAGGACTGGGATCGCACCGACAGCGGGTCGGACTCCAGCCGATCCAGGTCGTCGGGGTGGGGCATGGTGAAGGCGTGGTGGGCGGGGACGGGCCGGCCCTCGCCGTCGAGGCCCTCGAACAGGGGGAACTCGGTGATCCACACGAAGCGCCGCTCCCCTTCGCTGACCGGCGGACGGCCCAGGTCGAGGCGGAGCTGGCCCAGCACGGCCCGTGCCGTCGCCCGCTCGTCGGCCACCACCAGGACCAGGTCCCCGGGCTCGGCGGCCACGGCCTCGACCAGACCGGCGCACTCGGCCTCGGAGAGGAACTTGGCCACCGGGGAGTCGAGGGAGGCCCCCTCGCCCACCCGCAGCCACACCAGGCCCTTAGCCCCGAGGTCCTTGGCCGACTCGGTGAGGGCGTCCAGGCGGTTGCGCCCGAGGTCGCCCTGGCCCGGGACCCGCAGCCCCTTGATGCTCTCGGCCCCGGCGAAGGCCCGGAAGGCCGTGTCGGCGAACACCGGGCCCAGCTCGACCAGCTCGGGGCCGGCCCGCAGGTCGGGCTTGTCGGAGCCGAAGCGTTCCATGGCCTCGGTCCAGGTGAGCCGCTCGATCTCGCCGGGACGCTCGCCGGTGGCCGCCTCGGCGGCGTCGAGCACGGCCTCGGCCACAAAGGCCAAGACGTCGTCCTGGCCCACGAAGGAGGCCTCGAGGTCGAGCTGGGCGAACTCGAACTGGCGGTCGGCCCGCAGGTCCTCGTCGCGCAGGCAACGGGCGATCTGGTAGTAGCGGTCGACGCCGGCCACCATCAGCAGTTGCTTGGCCAGCTGGGGACTTTGGGGCAGCACGTAGAAGTTGGCGGGCTGGAGCCGGGAGGGGATGACGAACTCGCGCGCCCCCTCAGGAGTGGGCACCCAGAGCAGCGGCGTCTCCACCTCCAGGAAGCCCAGGCGATCCATGGCGCTGCGCAGTGCTCGCGTGACGGCGGCGCGCACCATGAGGTTGCGCTGCATGCGGTCTCGGCGCAGGTCGACGTAGCGGTGGCGCAGGCGCGTGGTCTCGTCGGCGTCGACCCGGTCGCTCACGGGGAACGGTGGCGGCTCCGCCGGGTTGAGCACCTCGACCTCGCAGTCGCCCACCTCGACAGCACCGGTGGCCAGGTCCTCGTTGACCGTGCCCTCGGGGCGCAGGCGCACGGTGCCGGTGATGCGCACCACGAACTCCGAACGCAGCTCCGAGGCTCCGTCGACCACGCATTGGATCAGGCCCGATCGATCGCGCAGGTCGACGAAGGCCAGGTGCTCGCCGTGTTCCCGGCGGCGGGCCACCCAGCCGCACAGCGAGACGGTGCGACCGACATCGCCCTCCCCCAGGTCTCCGCAGCGGTCGGTGCGCATGGAGGTGGCCGGGCGGGACGGCTGATCGGGGCTGGGAAGCGCGAGGGTCATGCCAACAGCTCCTTGACGAGGGCGACGACCTCGCCGCGGGCGACGACCTGCTGGGCGCTGTTCTCACCACGCAGGTCCCGGACCGAGACGGTACCGCAGCGTGCCTCCTCGTCGCCCACGATGAGGGCCAGACGGGCTCCCGAACGGTCGGCCAACTTCATCTGGGCCCGCATGGAACGGGCGTCAAAGCCGCGGTCGGCGGAGATGCCGGCCCGGCGCAGCGCCCAGGCCAACTGGCCCGAGGAACCGCTACCGGTGATGTCGACCACCCACACGTCGACGCTCGAGACCGGCGCGGGCAGAACGTCCTCGGCATCGCAGGTCAACAGCACCCGCTCGATGCCGATGCCCAGACCCACCCCGGGCGTGGGCGGACCACCGAGCGCCTCGGCCAGGCCGTCGTAGCGGCCGCCGGCCCCGATGGTGCTCTGGGCACTCGCCAGGGCCGCCGCCTGGAACTCGAAGGCGGTGCGGGTGTAGTAGTCGAAACCCCGGACCAGGCGGGCGTCGAGGACAAAGGCGACGCCGAGCGCCCTGAGGCCGTCTTGCACCGCCTGGAAGTGGGTGGCACAGGCGTCGCACAGGTGGTCGACGATGCGGGGCGCGTCGGCCGTCGCCTCCCGGCACTCGGGGCGCTTGCAGTCAAGCACCCGCAACGGGTTCTGCCGGGCGCCCCGTCGGTGCTCGCCGCACAGCTGGTCGTCCCGCTCGACGAGGAAGGCCTCGAGCAGCTCGAGGTAGGCGGGACGGCAGGCGGCGTCGCCGATGGAGTTCACCACCAGCGTCACCTGGCTCAGCCCCACGTCGTCGTAGAGGGCGCGGGCCAAGGTGATCACCTCGACGTCGAGCTCGGGGTCCTCGGCTCCCAACGCCTCCAGCCCGAGCTGGTGGTGCTGGCGGTAGCGCCCGGCCTGGGGGCGTTCGTAGCGGAAGCTGGGGGCGCAGTACCAGACCTTCCAGGGCGGGGTGGGCCGGTGCTGGACATAGGCCCGCACGACCGAGGCGGTGCCCTCGGGGCGCAGGGCCAGGTGGCGGCCCCCCTTGTCCTCGAAGTCGTACATCTCCTTGCGCACCACGTCGGTGCTCTCCCCCACCCGCTGGAAGACGCCGACCTCCTCGAACATGGGGCTCACGACCAGGCCGTAGCCGGCCCGGGCGACGAGGGCGTCGAAGCGGGCGATGAGCGCTCGCCAACGGGCCGACTCAGGCGGGAGCACGTCTCGAGTCCCCGTCGGCGCCTGGAAGGACATCGGGCTCACGCGCGGCAAGCGACGAGGACGGGCGCGAGCGACACGGACGGCGAGGCTACCGTCAGGCCCCGGCATGACCGCTGACCGTTTCCCCGAGGCCCCCTCTCGGCCTCTCAGCCTTCTGGCCCCGTGAGCGGGGGTGACGGCCCCCGGTCACGGGGCCAGAACGGAGGTGGGACGGACGGGGCGGGGTCCGAGGATCCGCTGCGCCTCTACACGTGGCTGCAGGCACCGGTGGTCAGCGTGGCCGCCGTGGCCATCGCCTCCGGCTTCGGCCAGTTCGGGGCGGTGGCCGCCCTGGCCGACGTGGCCGCGGCCTTTGGCGAGGTGGGTGGCGAGGTGGGTGGCGAGGTGGCTGGCGAGGTGGGTGGTGCTGCCTCGGTGGCCGAGCAGGCCGGTCTGTCGGGCACGGTGCTCGGCATCGGCTTGGCCGTCATCCGCCTGGCGTCGTTCGCTGCCCTGCCCCTCGCCGGCTTGGCCGACCGACTGGGACGCAGCCGGGTCCTGCTCGGGTGCGCCGCCCTCGGTCTGGCCCTGGTGGTGTTGGGCGCCTTCAGTCCCGGCTACTGGTGGTTCGTGGCCGCCTTTGGCTTGAGTCGACCCTTCCTCAGCGCCACCAACGCCGTGGCCCAGGTGGTCGCCGGTGAGCACACGGCCAGCGCCGACCGCGCCCGGGCCGTCGCCCTGGTCGCCGCCGGCTACGGGTTGGGCGCCGCCTTGGTGGCCGTGGTGCGAGGCCTGGTGCCTGCGAGCTTCGGCTTCCGAGGCACCTTCGCCCTGGCGGTCGTTCCCCTGGTGGTGCTCCCGCTCCTGGCTCGGTGGATGGTCGAGCCCGATCGCTACCGCAGCGGTGTCGGCCCCGGTGCAGGCGCCGGCGCCGGCCTGGCAGCGGATCCCCCCGGACCCAGAAGCCGGGCCGGCGTCGGTGACCTCGACCCGGTCGGCCGGTCACGGCTGGTGGCCATGCTGGCCATCGCCTTCGCCGCCGCCTTTGTCACCGGTCCCGCCAACAGCTTCATCTACGTCTACGCCGAGGGCATCCTCGACGTCTCGCCCGCGATCACCGCCGCGCTCTACCTGGCCGCCGTGCCCGTGGGGCTGGGCGGGCTCTTCCTCGGCCGGTGGGGCGCCGACCACTGGGGCCGCAGGCCCACCGCCGCCGTCGCCTTGGCCGGGATCGGTCTGGCGGGCATGCTCACCTACGCCGGCGGTCTCCCCACCACCATCGCCGGAGCCCTGCTGGCCGTGGCGGCCGGCTACGCCTTCCTCCCCACCATCGCCGCACTGGGCAACGAGCTGTTTCCCACCGAGATCAGGGGCCGGGTCGCCGGGTGGTTGGTGGCGATCGGTGTCGTCGGGGCGGTCGCCGGCCTCCTGGTCTTCGGCGCCATGGCCGACCGACTCGCCAGCTTCGCCGCCGCCGCCGTGGTCGTCTCCGTCCCGGCCCTCGTGGCCACGCTGGTGTTCCTGCGCCTGCCCGAGACGAGGGGCATGGAGCTCGAGGAGTCGTCCACGTTGCGTTCCAGCCCCTGACCCCTGACCCCTGTACGGTCACGCCGGTCGGCCAGCGAGACGTGAGGAGCGCGAGCACATGGCGACGGATGGCTACGGCTTCATCGACCAGAGCAACGCATCGATCCGCCTGCGTTTCGAGCGTCGGTTGTCCCGCCTGCCCGAAGTGGTGTGGCAGGCCATCACCGATGGGGACCTGCTCGCCCGGTGGCTGTTCCGTGCCCACTTCGAGCCCAGGGCGGGCGGTGCGATGGCCTTCGACTACGGGAACGGGCGCTCCCAGGGAACCGTACTGGCCTGGGATGAACCGACCCAGCTCGACTACCAGTGGGGGGACACGCCCGAGCAGCCGACGTGGCGCATCCGCTTCCTGCTCAGCCCGTCCGACGTCGGCGCCCTGCTGGCGTTCGAACACCTCGGCCCTGACCCCGAGGATCCCCAGTACGCCGCCGGCTGGCACTGGCACCTCGACCGCTTGGAAACGCTCGTCGACGGTGGCTCACCTGCCACCGTCGATTCCGACGAGCACTTCGAGGACCTCCTGCGCCACTACCGAAGCCAGTCCTCGCCGCCGTCGGAGCCGGTGCCGGAAGCGCGAGGCTCGGCGTCGACGTCCGGCACGACGCTGCGGCGGATCGCCCCGGTGTTCGTCACCAAGGACCTGCACCGGGCCTTGCGTCACTACGAGCGCCTCGGCTTCGAGGTCGAGGCCTACGACGACGCCGGCTCGTACGGCTACGCCGGGCGGGATGGCATCGAGATCCACCTGGCCACGGTCGCCCAGGTCGACTGCCGGACCACGACATCGTGCGCCTACCTCTGGGTGGACGATGCCGACGCCCTCTACGCCGAGTGGGCCGCCGCCGGTGTCGATGGACGTCTGCACCCACCGGGCCAGACGGAGTACGGCCTCGACGAAGGGGCCCACAGCGACCCCGACGGCAACCTGATCCGCTTCGGTTCTCCCCCCGTCCCCCCGCGGTCGCAGCGCTAGGCGCCCACGGCGACCCGCA